>DATDMA010000225.1:0-3189 GCA_036519015.1 Pseudolabrys sp.
ATAATCCGGCGCGGCTCTACGGGTTCTGATTTCGACACACACAACACAGGGCGATGTGAGAATGAGTGATCGTGCAACTGAAGCGGCGCGGTTCGCGCGCCGCGCTATTCTGTCGATGCTGCCGGCGGCTTTGGCGCTGGCCTTGCTGCCGATGAGCCAGGCGCAGGCGAAGTGGCCGGAGCGGCCGATCCGCATGGTGCTGCCGTTCGGGCCCGGCGGCGTCGCCGATGTCACCGCGCGCATTGTGGCGGATAAGCTCGGCAACAAGCTCGGTCAGCGCGTGGTGATCGAGAACTCGCCGGGGCCGGGCGGCATCAACGCCGCGCGTACCGTGGTGAATGCCCCGCCCGACGGTTACACGCTCGGCCTGCTCAGTAACGGCACCGCCATCAGCGTCGGCCTGTTCAATCACCTGCCGTTCGATCCGGCGAAGCAGTTCCAGATGGTGTCGCTGGTCGGCACCTTCGATCTGGTCTTCGCGGTCAGCGCGCAGTCGAACTATAAGACGCTCGACGACGTCATCAAGGCGGCCAAGGCCAGTCCCGGCAAGCTCAACATGGGCACCATCGCCGTCGGCTCGACGCAGAACCTCGGCGCCGAGCTGTTCAAGTCGATGTCCAATGCCGACATCCAGATCGTGCCCTACAAGAATTCGCCGGACATCGTCGTCGCGCTGCTGCGCAATGACGTCGATATCCTGCTCGAGTTTCCGCCGTCCATCGAAGGCCAGGTGAACGATAAGAAGGTGCGCATCATTGCGGCGTCGCAGATCAAGCGTTCGCCTTACCTGCCGGACGTGCCGACCGCCGCCGAGAGCGGCGTTCCCAGCTACGACGTGAGCTCTTGGAATGGCATCTTCGCCCCGCAGGGCACCCCGAAGGACGTGGTCGATACCTTGAACAAGGCGGTTGCGGATGTTGTGGCGATGCCGGACGTGAAGGAGAAGTTCGCGCGTCTCGGTGTGGTCGCGCAGGCGAGCACACCCGACGAACTGATGGGCCGGCTGAAGGCCGACATCACGAAGTGGGACGCGGTGATCGCCAAGGCCGGTATTCCGAAGAAGTAAGCCGCAAGCTGCGCGTGCGAATTTGCGGAGGGCCGGTGCGAAAGCGCCGGCCTTTTGCGTTGGAGAGCGCGGCCGCGAAACACATTGGCACATCATCCAGAGAGGCCTTATGCTCGCGCCCATAAAATGGCCGAACAGGCTTACGGGGGGAGGATGGGAACGATGCTCGAAGAATTTCACGCCAAAAGTGCGCGTGGCGCGGTGACCGCGCGGCGCTTCGTGTCGGCGCTTGTGATGGCCGGCCTTGCGGCTGCACTGCAATCCGGTGCAGCGCAGGCAGCGTGGCCGGATCGGCCGATCCGGCTGGTGCTGCCGTTCGGCCCCGGCGGCGTCGCCGATGTCACGTCACGCATCACCGCCGAGAAGCTGGGCGAGAAGCTAGGCCAGCGCTTCGTGATCGAGAACATGCCGGGCCCGGGCGGCATCAACGCCGCCCGCGCGGTCGTCACCGCGCCGCCGGACGGCTATACGCTCGGCCTCATCACCAACGGCACGGGGATCAGCGTCGCGGCGTTCAACACGCTGCCGTTCGATCCGGTGAAGCAGTTCGAGATGATATCGACGCTCGGACGGTTCGATCTGATGTTCGCGGTGAACGCGCAGTCGGAATACAAGTCGCTCGGCGAGTTCCTCAAAGCCGCGAAGGCCAATCCGGGAAAGCTGAATATCGGCACCATTGCTGTGGGCTCGACGCAGAACCTCGGCGCCGAGTTGTTCAAGTCGATGGCCGATGTCAACGTGGTCATCGTGCCGTTCAAGAACTCGCCCGATGTCGTGGTGGCGCTCTTGCGTAACGACGTGCAGATGCTGGTCGAGTTCCCGCCGGCGATCCAGGGCCAGGTCAACGACAACAAGCTGCGCATCTTGGCGAGTTCCTCGCCGAAGCGTACGCCGCTGGCGCCGGACGTGCCGACCGTCGCGGAGTCGGGCGTGAAAGGCTACGAAGTCGAGTCATGGAACGGCGTGTTCGCGCCGAAGGGCACGCCGAAAGACGTGATCGACAAAGTGAACAAGGCGATGCACGAGGTGCTGGCGCAGGAGGACGTGAAGGCGAGCTTCGCCAAGGTTGGCGTCATCGCACAGGCGGGCACGCCGGAGGATCTGATGGGCCGCCTTACGGCCGACATCAAAAAGTGGAACGACGTGATCGATAAGGCGGGTATACCGCGCAAGTAACTTCTTCTGTCATTCCGGGGCGCACGCGTGAGCGTGCGAACCCGGAATCCAGAAGACAATGGGGGGCGCGTGTGGTTCTGGATTCCGGGTTCGCGAGCTTCGCTCGCGCCCCGGAATGACGACAAGGGAGCAAGTATGAGCAAGAAGAAGCTTTCCGTCGCCGTGGTCGGCGCCGGCATGGGCGGTCTGGCAGTGGCGGCGACGCTGCGTCAGGTCGGCATCGACGTGCAGGTCTACGAACAGGCCACGCGCTTCGGGCGCATTGGCGCCGGCATCCAGATGATGCCGAACTCGATGAAGGTGCTGCGCGGGATCGGGATCGAGGAGCGGCTGCGGCAGATCGCCTTCGCACCCTATTCGCATCTCAATCGCGACGCCTATAGCGGCGAACTCCTGCGTGAGCTGCCGATGCCGGACAGCCTCTATGGCTCGCCCTATCTGTGCATGCACCGCGCCGATCTGCACGATGCGCTCGCCTCGGTTCTGCCGGGCGACATCATCCATCTCAACAAGAAGCTCGTCGGGCTCGAGCACAGCGGCGGACAGGTGACGCTCGCCTTCGCCGACGGCAGCAAGGCGAAGGCGGATGCCGTGGTCGGCGCCGACGGCGTGCATTCGATCGTGCGCGACCTCATCGTCGGACCGGATGCGCCGTTGCACAAAGGCCGCATCGCCTATCGCGCGGTGTTCGACGCCAGCCTGATGGGCGGATTCGACATCGGTCCGTCGCGCACCAAATGGTGGGGCAAGGACCGGCACATCGTCATCTATTACATCACCAAGGCGAAGAGCGAGCTGTACTTCGTCACCAGCGTGCCGGAGTCGTCGGACTGGATGACGAAGGAATCCTGGTCGGCCAAAGGCGATGTGACGGAATTGCGCGCAGCCTACGAGACCTTCCACGAGGAGGTGCGCAACGTGCTCAATGCCTGCCCCGATTGCCACAA
>DATDMA010000226.1:0-3184 GCA_036519015.1 Pseudolabrys sp.
CTGAAGAAGCTGCGCGTATCACCTTCCCCGGCGGCAACAAGATCAATGTCAGCATCGGCGCAGGTCCCAGCGGGCAGGGACACCACACCGTGTTCGGCCGTGTCGCCGCCCGCCGTCTCGGCATCGCCTTCGAGCAGGTGACGATGCACACCGGCGATTCCACGCGCGACGTGCCGGGCTTCGGCGCGGTCGCCTCGCGCTCGGCGATGATGACCGGCGGCGCCATCGCGCGCACCGCCGACGTCGTGCTCGAGAAGGGCAAGCGCGTCGCCGCCATGCTGTTGCAGGCGACCGAAGCCGACGTCACCTATAGCGACGGCAAGTTCAGCGTGTCGAACCGCGAGGTCACGCTGTTCGAGGTCGCCGCGCGTGCCGCCGAGCTTGCGCGTCAGGGCGTGATCCCGGAAAGCCTCGACACCCAGGCCGGCATCAAGGTGCCGCCTTCCTTCCCGAACGGCTGCCACATCGCCGAGGTCGAGATCGATCCCGACACCGGCGCGGTCGAGATCGTCTCTTACGTTGCGGTCGGCGACTGCGGCAACGTGCTCGACGAGACAATTGTGGAGGGCCAGGTCCACGGTGGCGTCGCGCAAGGGCTCGGCCAGGCGCTGGCCGAGAGCACCGTCTACGACGACAATGGCCAGCTCGTCTCCGGCTCGTTCATGGATTACGCCGTGCCGCGCGCCGACCTGATGCCGGTGATGAAGGTCGAGCATTTCCCCGTCGCCTGCCGCACCAATCCGCTCGGCGTGAAAGGCACGGGCGAAGCCGGCACGACCGCCGCGCCGCCGGCGCTGATGAACGCCATCCTCGACGCGCTGCCCCAGGGCACCGCGCTCGACATGCCGGCGACGTCGGATCGGATCTGGAAGGCGGTGAACGCTGGGAAGTAGTTGCTGTCGTCCCGCTCTCACCGCCTCATCCTGAGGAGGGCGCGTAGCGCCCGTCTCGAAGGATGGGGCGGCCCCATGGTTCGAGACGCGCTGCTTCGCAGCGCTCCTCACCATGAGGCCGGAAGAAGCTGCGGCGTATGGGTCCCCGCCTTCGCGGGGACGACAGTCATGCCTACTGCCCCACATCCACCTTCACCGCGTCGGTAATGCCGCGCCAGTGCTCCATCTCATCCGCGAGCCAGGTGCGCGCCTCTTCGAGCGACTTGTTCGGCACAACGTTGAAGTGCTGCTGCTCGAGCGCCTTCGTCGCGCGCGGGGATTCCAGCGCCATGGTCACCGCGTGGAATAGCGTCTCCAGCACCCGCGTCGGCGTGCCGGCCGGCGCGAAAAGCGCCTGCCAGGCCACGGTGCCGACTTCGCCGAAGCCCGCCTCCTCTATGGTCGGCACGTCCGGATATTCTTTCAGCCGCTTTGAACTGACCACCGCGAGCGCACGCAGTCTGCCCGCCTGCACCTGCCCGCCGGTCGACGCGACATTGAGAAAGGCCGCCTGCGCATCGCCGCGCAGCATGTCATGGATCACGCCGGCCGCGCCGTTCTTGTTGGGGAGGCCGCTCAAGTCGAGATCGCCGGCGCGCTTGGCGAAATAGGCCATGTCGTAATGCGGATAGGAGCCGATGCCGACGGTGCCATAGCGCAGCCGGCCGGGATTGGCTTTGGCGTAGGCGATGAACTCTGGCACCGTCTTCACCGGAAAGCCTTTCGCCGCCGTCGTAAGCAGAAACGCCGGCACCTCGACCAGCCGCGTCACCGGCACTACGTCGCGGGCATAGTTGATGCTGAATTTCTTGGGATAGATCACCGGCGTGATCGCGTTGGTCGACACATTGCCGATCATCACCGTGTAGCCGTCGGGCGCGGCGCCCGCCATTTCCTCGACGGCGATCACACCCAAGGCGCCCGGCTTGTTGATGATGACGAAGCCCTGGCCGGTGATCTTCTGGAACTCGTCGCCGATGACGCGGGCGATGATGTCGGTCGCCCCGCCCGGCGCATAGGGCACAATCACTTTGATCGGGCGGTTCGGGTATTTGTCCTGCGCTGCCGCCGGCGCGCCGAGCGCGAGCAGCACCGTCGCGATTAGCACCGCCCCAAAGCGTCGCATGGCGTCCTCCGCAGCCGGGATGCTAGTCCGATGGAACCGGGACGTCACCCCGATCGCCTCCGAATCGCGTAAAGCAGGGAAAAGGTCGGGCTCACCACCGTTCGGCCATGGTCGGCGGCTTTGGTGCGCGCCGCCTCGATGCCCTGGGGGATTTTCAAAAGATGACGCCGCTTCGTCCGCTCGCGCTGCTGCTCGGGCTGCTGGCTTTGACCGCCTGCGCCGGCACCGATACCTACGTGCCAAAGGGCGAACCGACTTTCTATCGCAACCTGGCGCAGCCGGGCGCCGAACTTGACGCGGACGCTGCCGCTTCGATGATTTCCGGCTACCGCTCCAATAACGGCCTGCCTGCGGTCACGCTCGATCCGCATTTGATGGACATGGCGCGGGCGCAGGCCGAGATCATGGCCAAGCGCGACAAGCTCGACCACAACGCCGGCAAGCCGTTCAACGTGCGGCTCAAGGCCTCAGGCTACGACGCCAAGCGCGCGGCCGAGAACGTCAGCGCCGGTTACCACACGCTGGCCGAGGCCTTCTCCGGCTGGCGCGATTCGCCGCCGCACCGGGCCAACATGCTGCTGCAGGGCGCGACGCGCATGGGCATCGCCGCGGTGTACACGCCGACCTCGAAGTACAAGGTCTATTGGGCGCTGGTCATCGCCGAGCCCGATGATGGGCCGAAGAGTTAGACTTTCCGAGAAAGTCGAAGGACGGGGCCGCCCGAACCTCGCAACTGTCGTCCTCCGCGAAAGCCTCTCGACTGTCGTCCCCGCACTCGGGTCCGGCCTTCGGCCGGCCCGAGCACAGGCTCCGGCGGGGACCCATACGCCGTGCCGTCTCGATAGGCTGCGGAGTATGGGTCCCGGGCTTCCCTCGCTTTCGCTCGGTCACCCGGGACGACAGCGGAAACCGCAGCCGCCTGAATAACTTCCCAGCACGATAAAAAACTTATCCCCACCGCTCCGGGCGGGCTTATATTCCGCATGTCCTGCTCAACGAGGGCGCTGTCATGAGGCGTCTTGATGGTGGAGCAGGACGCGGCGCCCGCGGGCGGGGGATGAACGCACCCCCCAACCCCCGGGCGGCGACGGGGCTCCGCTCGGAGGCACTAGGACCTCCCGCCAGG
>DATDMA010000227.1:0-2451 GCA_036519015.1 Pseudolabrys sp.
CTGCCGATCCCGGAGGACGTGATCGCGAAGTTTTTGTAGTTCGCGCTCTCGCCCTCTACGCGATCTTCACGTACTCGAATTCGCCCGGCTTGTTGTCGATACCGACTTTGGGCGGCGCGATCCAGCTCGCGAACTTGGCCGGCTCGAATTGCGGCTGCATCAGGCTCTCGATGAAATCGCGATCTTCGTCGGAGGGCAGATAGTCCCCGCGGCGCGCGCTCCACTCGCTATCTGCGAGGACATTGCCCTGCACGTCGGTCTTGATCTTGGAGAACTCGCCGATATTGCGATGGAATGCGACGTGCGGCAGCTTGATCTCGAACGGGATGCCGAAGCTTTCGATCACCTTGTTCCAGCGGCCGACGCCGACATTGCAGTCACCCACGTAGTCGTCGCGCAGCCGCATGTTGAGCGCCGACAGCGCGGGCGCATCTTCGTTCTGGATCTTGCCGTCGATCAGGCGCAGCACCGGATAGGTGTTGCTCTCCAGTTGATGATCGTCGTCGAGCCGGGTCTCGCGATAGCGGCCTTTGATCCCAGCGTGGAAAGCATTCGCCGCATTGGTCGAAAGCTCATTGCCAAACAGGTCGAGCGTCAGCGAGAAGTGCAGGTTCGCCTTCTTCTGGATCGTCGGCAGGTCGATGACGCCGAGCTTGCGCACCGCGGCGATGTCGTAAGGGTCGGTGATGCCGGCCTCCTTCATCGCCTCGCAGGTGCGCTGGATGACGCGCGTGACGCCGGTCTCGCCGACGAACATGTGGTGCGCCTCTTCCGTGAGCATGAAGCGGCAGGTGCGTGAGAGCGGATCGAAACCCGATTGCGCCAGCGCCTCGAGCTGCATCTTGCCGTCGCGGTCGGTGAAGTAGGTGAACATGAAGAACGACAGCCAGTCCGGGGTCTTCTCGTTGAACGCGCCCAGCATGCGCGGCGTGTCGGCGTCGCCCGAGCGGCGCTGCAGCAGCGCTTCCGCCTCGTCGCGGCCGTCGCCGCCGAAATATTTCTGCAGCAGATAGACCATGGCCCAAAGGTGACGGCCCTCTTCGACGTTCACCTGGAACAGATTGCGCAGGTCGTAGAGCGATGGCGCGGTCTTACCGAGATGGCGCTGCTGCTCGACCGAGGCCGGCTCGGTGTCGCCCTGGATGACGATCAGGCGGCGTAGCATGGCGCGGTATTCGCCCGGCACTTCCTGCCAGGCATCCTCGCCCTTGTGGCGGCCGAACGGGATCTTGCGGCCCTCCATCTGCGGCGCCAGCAGCACGCCCCAGCGATATTCCGGCATGCGCACGTAATCGAACTTGGCCCAGCCTTTCGGATCGACGCTGACCGCGGTGCGCAGATAGACGAGCGACTCCTGGAAGCCTTCCGGCCCCATGTCCTTCCACCAGTTGATGTAGCCGGGATGCCACTTCTCCAGCGCGCGCTTGACGCGCACGTCCTGGCCAAGCGCAACATTGTTGGGGATCAGGCCGTCGTAATCGACTGCTGCGACGTTCATGGCTGTTTCCTCTCGCGTGTCCCGGGCGCAGCGCAGCGCGTTAGCGGTGCGCTGCAGACCCGGGATCGTTACAAATTCCTGCGGTTGGTACGGCCCCGGATCTGCGGCGCATCGTTTCACGCTGCGCCGCGTCCGGGGCAAGCAACTCACACCCTCTCTCGCCCAAACGTCGGCGATACGCCGGTGCCGTAGAGCTTGAGCGCGCCCTGCTCGCCGATGGCGTTCGGCCGCTGGAAGATCCAGTTCTGCCACGCCGTGAGCCGGCCGAAGATTTTCGTTTCCATCGTCTCAGGTCCAGCGAAGCGCAAGTTGGCTTCCATGCCGGTCATGGCGTCGGGCGAGAAGCTCGCGCGCTCTTCCAACATGACACGCAGTTCGTCGTCCCAGTCGAAGTCCTCATAGGCGAGCGTGACGAGGCCGAGCTCGTTTGCCTCGTCGGCTTCGATCGGGGTGCCGGCTTTATCCTTGACGCGATCCACCTGCTCGGGCTCGCCGAGGAAACGCGTCTGCAGCCGTGTGATACCGTTGCCCATCGGATACCAGCCGAAATTCGCCTGCCCCAGCGTAATCGCGGCGGGCGCGCGGTTGTCACCCTCGCGCGTGCCGATCAGCATCAGCGAGCGGTCGGCGGCGAAGGCGAGTTCGGCCAGCGTGCCGGCGAAGCAGGAGCCTGGCTCGATCAAAGCGATGAAGCTCCTCGGCGTGACATCGACGCGCTTGAGCACGCGCTTGAGATAATGGCGGATCTCGCGCATCAGCCAGTCACCATTGGCCTTGGCAAGGAAGTCGTCGTGATCCAACACGGCCTGCGCATTGCCGTCGGTGCGCAACAGCACGACGCCGATGGCGGCTTCGTTGGCGCGCAGATGCAGGATGGCGTCTTCCAGCTCGCGCGCGACGGTCAGCGGCCAGAATTTGTCGCCGAGCGCATGCGCGGCCTCGACCGAGGCCGG
>DATDMA010000228.1:0-6181 GCA_036519015.1 Pseudolabrys sp.
AAGTGTGCGATTGAGAGAACCGTAATTCAAACATCGCGATCAGAATATTATTCTGTTTTGGACAGCGTCATCCTCCCGTAGATGATTGTGCTCGCTGATCTGCTGTGCAGTGAGAAGCCTTTCAGTTTGGGACAGTCATGACAGCTGTTTGGCCGCAGGATGCGCAGCGGACGACCACGGACGCGCGCATTGCGGATGTTTTAGTGCTCGGCGGCGGACCAGCAGGCGCTTGGGCCGCGTTGACTGCCGCGGAGCGAGGCGCGAAGGTCGTGCTCGCCGAGAAGGGATTTCTCGGAACCGGTGGTGCCACAGCCGCCGGCAACACGACGATGATCCATGCCGCGCCCTCGTCGGCCGAGCGCGAGACCGCCATCAAGCGACGGCTGTCGCATGCACACGGTCTTGCCGACCGGCGCTGGATTGAACGTGTCATCGATGAATCGTATGCGCGCCTGAACGCGCTTGCCGATTGGGGCTATCCTTTTCCATCCGACGAGCATGGCCATTCCTATCGCGGCTCCCTGCGAGGCGCAGACTATCTCCGATTCATGCGGCGGCGTTTGCGGCGCGCTGGCGTCGAAGTGCTCGACCAAAGTCCGGCGCTGGAGTTGTTGGTCAGCGACGGCGTCGCCGCCGGTGCATCAGGGATCAATCGCCTCACCGAGGAACATTGGAGCGTAAAGGCGGCGGCGGTCGTCGTTGCGACGGGCGGCTGCGCGTTCCTCAGCAAAGCGCTTGGCACAAATGGTTTGACTGGCGACGGTCTTCTGCTTGCGGCGGAGGCCGGCGCGTTGTTCTCCGGCATGGAGTTGACCGGGCAATACGGCGTTGCGCCCAGCTTCGCGAGCGTGACCAAAGGCATCATGTATTTTTGGGCCACGTTCACCGACAAAGACGGAAACGAAATCGAGCGGCAGGGCGATCGGCAATCCGTCGTGGCCCGCAACCTGCTCAAAGGCCCGGTTTACGCTGTCATCGACAAAGCATCGCCATATCTCCAGGAGGGGATGCGCCGCGGTCAGCCAAACATGTTCGTTGCTTTCGACCGTAACGGCATCGATCCATTCAAGGATCGTTTCGAGGTGACCCTTCGCTACGAAGGCACGGTGCGCGGCGTCGGCGGCTTGGCGATCGATGAGTCCTGCGCAACGACGGTGCCCGGCCTCTTTGCCGCCGGCGATGCGGCATCGCGCGAGAACATGGTCGGCGCCACCAGCGGCGGCGGCGGTCCGAACGCGACGTGGGCAATGGCATCGGGCGTCTGGGCCGGACGCGGTGCTGCGGAATTCGCCGGAAAGGTCGGGCCTTCGCATCATCGGCGTATGGTGAGTGCCGCCGGCGGAGTGGGACTCAGGCCCGCCGAGAAGCCTGACGACACGGTGACCGCCGCGTCGCTTATCACTGCGGTTCAACAGGAAATCCTGCCGATCGGACACACCTTTTTCCGGACCGATGCAGGCCTGCGGGCGTCCTTCGCGCGGTTGGACAGTGCCTGGAGCGAGGCCCGCGGGCGCTTATGGGCACAGCATGCGCCGGCCGCCGAGCTCGTTCGCGCTCGCGAAGCCGCGGCAATGGTCGCCACTGCGCGCTGGTTGCTGGCGAGCGCGATCGAGCGGCGCGAGACACGGGGCCTCAACCGGCGTCTCGATTTTCCGCAAGCAGATCCAGCGCAGGCGCACCGGTTGCTGTCCGGCGGACTGAATGATGTGTGGGTACGGCCAGATGTAAACACGAGGGCCATGGCCTCATGATCGAACTCGTCAGCCACGACCGCTGCATCACGTGCCAAGCCTGCGTCGTGGCTTGCCCGGAGAATGTCTTCGACAAGGTGCCGCATAAGCCGCCGGTGATCGCGCGGCCGGACGATTGCCAGACGTGCTTTCTGTGCGAGCTCTATTGCCCAGTGGACGCTCTTTACGTTTCGCCGTTCGCTGACGTTCACGAGATCGTCGACGAAAAGCAGCTCATAGCGGCGGGCCTGCTCGGCAGCTTTCGGCGAGCGATGGGATGGCAGGGTGGTCACGTCGGTGGAACCGATCAAGACCTGACCCATCGCATGTTCGAAGATGGACGCGTCGCTCCTTAGACAACGAGGAAGACATCATGATCACGCGCAAGACGTTCAATGCACTGCTGATCGCTTCGGCTTTGGCAGGCTTTTCGGGATCGGCGTTGGCGGAGAGCCTTCCGGGTAAAATCCGCATCGGTGACGTGGGCTTCGGATTCGGCCAGCCGTTTGGGCGTGGGCTGATCGCGATCGCTGACGCCAAAGGCTTCATCGCCGATGAATTCAAGGGCACGCCGGTAAAGCTCGAATTCACTTACTTCGTGAATACCGGGCCGGCCATCAACGAGGCCTTTGCCAATAATCAGCTCGACGTCGCCTCTTATGGCTCCGTGCCCAATGTGATCGGGCGTGCGAACGGCCTCAAGACACGCATCCTCATGTCCTATGGCGGCACGACGATCTTCGCCGGGGTGCGGAGCGGCCTTCCCATCAATTCTGTCAAGGACCTCAGGGGACACAAGATCGCCGTGCAGAAAGCGACGATCGTCCATTGGAGCTTGATCACCTCGCTCAGGCAAAATGGCTTGAGCGAGCGCGACGTGACCTTGGTCGATCTAAAGAACGCCGACCAGCTCGCGGCCATCACTGCGGGCAGCGTCGATGCCATCTATGGCGCCAGCTTCTTCCTGCCGTTGCGCGACAAGGGGATCGTAAAGGTGATCTATAACTCAAACGATCAGGGCGCGAAGGCCACCGGTTTCGGCGCGGTCGTGGTGAGCGACGAGTTCCAGAAGACTTATCCGGACGCAACCGCGCGCATCACGCGCGGCCTGTTGCAGGCCGCCCGTTGGCTCGGTCAGGAGCAGAACCGCGAGGAGGCGTTCAAGATCTGGCAGCGGACCGGCGTGACGTCGGAGGTGCTGAATGAGGAGTTCAAGGGCGTCGCCTTGCGCGACCAATTCAATCCGTTGCTCGACGGCTTCTTTCGCGCGCAATACCACGATGTGATCGCGTTCGACCGGGAGCAGAAGCTCATCCGTAATGATGTCGACCTCGACCAATGGATCGAGCCGAAATACCTGGCCGCTGCGCTGCCCGCGCTCAACCTCACGCACTTCTGGCCGGAGCGGTCGGCCGACGGATCGGCGAAACCGACGAACTGACGGCTCCCAGGACGGCGAGGTTTCCGCAATGAATGTCAGACTGCTGGCGTTTGGACGAGCTGACGTGCGCTCGGTTCGTCCGCGACGACTGTGGATGCCATTGTTGCGGCCCTCCCGCATCCTTCTGCCGCTCGTTCTTCCGGGCCTCGTTTTGGTGGTTTGGCAAATCGTCACGGTGCGCGGATTGCTGCCGGTGCAAATCTTGCCGCCACCGGCGATGGTGTTCTCGACGCTGGTCGATCTCATTCGCGACGGTGAGATCGTAGCCAATCTCAAGATCAGCCTGTGGCGGATCACATGCGGATTTGTGATCGGAAGTTCGCTTGGCCTGGTCTTTGGCACGATCATAGGCGTCTCGCGCACCGCCGACGACTATCTCGGCCCATTGTTCCGAGCGCTTGCGCAGATCCCGTCTCTCGGTTGGGTGCCGATCCTCATTCTGATCTTCGGCCTCGACGACGTGCTCAAATACTTGATTATCGCCAAGGCGTGCTTCGTGCCGACGACGCTCGCGACCTCGCAAGGCATCCGGAATATCCCGCGCCAATACATGGAAGTGGCCTCCGTGCTGCGGCTGGGCCGCTGGTCGGTGCTGACGAAGCTGCTGGTGCCGGCGGCGCTACCGACCGTTTTTGGCGGGCTGCGGCTGGCGCTGAGCCATGCCTGGATCGCGCTGATCGTCGTGGAGATGCTCGCTGCCACCGAGGGTGTCGGTTACATGATGGTGTGGGGCCGCACGCTGTTTCAAATGGACATCGTGATTGCCGGCATGATCGTGATCGGCATCATCGGTCTGGCGATGGACATCGGCCTGACCCGGCTCGAGAAGCGACTGCAACGGTGGGCGCCGAGCCATGGCTGATATTGCGTCCAACGCGTCATTGCCACGGCGGGGGAGGGATCGCCACGCGCTGTGGCGTGGGCTAGCGGTCCCGGCGGGGTTGATCGTCCTGTGGACCATTGCCGCGCGTCTCCCGGGCAATCACAGCCAGCTTTTGGTCCCCTTGGACACTGTCCTTGCGGCGCCGTTCGTCGATGACTCCGGCCGAGAGATTTGGCTCGGCCTCGCTCAGAGCGTCGCCAGGTTGGCGGCCGGTTTCAGCATCGGCGCGATCGCCGGCGTTGCGTTCGGCCTGTTCACGGGCATGTCTCAGTCGGCCGACCGTGCGATTGGGCCGTCAGTCCATGCATTGCGGCAAATCACCCTGTTCGCCTGGATTCCGCTGTTGTCCGCGTGGTTCGGAAACGGCGAGAGCGCCAAGATCGTGTTTATCGTGCTGTCGGCGTTTTTTCCAACGGCGCTCAACACCCATGAAGGCCTGCGCGCCATCCCTGTCCAATACCTCGAGCTGGCAAATGTGATGAATTTCTCGCGTCGCCAGCGTGTGTTGCGGCTACTGCTTCCCGGCGCGCTTCCGTCGATCTTTGTGGGCATCCAGGTCGCGCTCATCTCGGGCTGGATCGGAACGGTCGGAGCCGAATATATGTTGGGTGTGGGGCGGGGGCTCGGCATTTTCATTGCCGAGGCACGTGGCCAGTTTCGCATGGATCTTGTTCTGGTGGGCGTGTTGATGCTCGCGCTTGTCGGCTTCGCCATCAACACCGTTTGCAGGCGCGTGTTCCGGCACTTGCTCCGGTGGCAGGGAGGAACGTCGTGAGCGTCGCATATGCGCTCGGTCCGCAGCCTGAACTGCGAATTCAATCTGTCAGCAAGAGCTATCGGATCGACAACGAGCCGCTGGCGGTGCTCAAGAACGTTTCGTTTGATATTGCGGCAGGCGAGTTCGTTAGCGTCGTCGGCGCGTCCGGCTGCGGCAAGTCCACGCTGCTGAGACTCATCATCGGGCTCGATACCGATTACGAAGGCGACATTCTTCTCGGCTCACGACGCATTGAGGGGCCGGGACCGGAGCGCGGTATCGTGTTTCAGGAGCATCGACTGTTTCCCTGGCTGACCGTGAGCCAGAATATCGCGCTCGGCCTGGAGAACATCGATCCTGCAGAAGCAAACGAGCGTGTCGCCGAGAACATCGCCCTTGTTGGGCTTGCCGGATTCGAGACCGTCCATCCGCACCAGCTTTCTGGCGGAATGGCGCAACGTGCCGCCATCGCGCGCGCTTTGGTCACGCGGCCGGAAATCCTCTTGCTCGACGAGCCGCTCGGCGCGCTCGATTCTCTTACGCGCACCTACTTGCAGAATGAGCTGCACCGGATCTGGCGGCAGGAGCGTATCACCATGATCATGGTGACGCACGACGTCGAAGAGGCGGTATACCTCAGCGACAAGATCGTCGTGATGGAGCCGCGGCCAGGACGGGTTCGTTCGATTGTGCCGGTGAGGCTCGACCATCCCCGTCACCGCGCATCAGCGGAGTTCGCGGCTATCAAGGAAGAGATTTTCTCGTCGCTTTCCTGAAGATGGACTGGTGGCGAATGTGTCGCGACTTCGGTCCATTGTTTGTCAGCGGTCTTCCCAGGTCGGCGTGCGCTTGTCGATGAAGGCGCAGATGCCTTCCTCGGCGTCGCGCGCCATCATGTTCTCGGTCATCACTTCGGAGGCATAGGCGTAAGCGTCGGCGAGAGTCATCTCGAGCTGGCGATAGAACGCTTGCTTGCCGATCTTGACCGTGTAAGTCGACTTCGATGCGATTTCTTTGGCGAGCTCTATAGCGGCCTGACGCTCTTCGCCGTGCGCGACCACGCGATTGACGAGGCCCATCTGCGCAGCGCGGTCGGCTTCGACCATGTTACCAGCGAGCAGCATTTCCATCGCGAGCTTGCGCGGCACGTTGCGCGACAGCGCCACCATCGGCGTCGAGCAGAACAGGCCGATGTCGACGCCGGGCGTCGCGAACTTCGCCGCGGTCGAGGCGATGGCGAGATCGCAGCTCGCGACGAGCTGGCAGCCGGCGGCTGTGGCGACGCCTTGCACGGCGGCGATCACCGGCTGCGGCAGGGTGACGATCTTCTGCATCATGGCGCTGCAGGTCGCCATGATCTCACGGAAGTA
>DATDMA010000229.1:0-12320 GCA_036519015.1 Pseudolabrys sp.
GGCCGCCCGCCGTGGGCGCCCGTCTCTTTTTTGGCTCTGCTCTCAGCCGAAGGTGAAGGCGTCGTGATAGGCGCCCTGCACCTGACCGCCGGGGACGGGACCGCCGCCGGGCACATAGACCATGTTGCCGATCACGGCGGCGGTTGCGCCGTGAAGGCCATGGCGGGGAATCGCCATGGGCGTGAGCGCCTCCCAGCTATCGGTCTTCGGATCGTAGGCCTCGTTGGTGCCGAACACGCGGCCGGTCGCTTCGCCGCCGAACACCACGATCTTGCCGTTGATATACACGGCCGATACGCCGCTGCGCGCGGTCGGCAGAGGCGCGCGGAAAGTCCAGCCATCGGTTTTCGGATCGTACACGGCATTCAATGAGGTGTTGAAGTCATAGGAGTCCATGCGTCCGGCGATGGCGTAGATCTTCCCGTCCACCACGACGACGCCCATGTGGTCGCGCTGGCCGACGAACGGCTGCGTTCCGGTCGAGCCGCGCATCCCGGCAAGGAACGTGTATTTGTCCGTCGCCGGATCATAGATCTCGTGCCACTCCACCGAGCGCACATCTCGGCCGCCGAGCAGATGGATCTTGCCGTCGAGCACAACCGCCGAGATCGCGCCGCGCGGTCGCGCAAGCACAGCGATCGGCGACCACTGATCCGTCGCGGTGTCGTAGACGAAGCACCTGGAATGCGGACAACGGTTCTGCTCGATGAAGCCGCCGAAGGTATAGACCTTGCTGCCGATCGAAACGCCGGCGACGTGATTGCACGGAATGGGGAAGGGCGCCTTCAGCTCCCAGGTGCCGGTCTTGGAATCGAACACCTGGTGGAAGTTGCCGTCGACGCGATGTCGCGCATAGCCGGCGATGACGTGGATCTTGCCCTGGCACTCGATCACCGCATGCTCGCCGGTCGGGATCGGCAGCCGCGGCTGCTCGACCCACTTGCCCGGATTGGCGGCCATCGGCGCGACGCTGGTCACGTAGCGTTGCTTCTCGACGGTCTTCGGAATTTCGGTGATCGAACGGTCGTTGAGGCCGGCGAAGAGCGGATCGGTGGTTGTTGCGGCTTGCGTCATTATTGTTTCCTCACGCTTGATAAGCAGGAACGGCGTCTTTGATGAGCTTGCGCGTGAGCTCCACGCCCTCACGCGCGACGTCATAGGGCGAGCGCTCCCACAGCTCAGGGTTTGGCGCTTCGTAGCTGAGATATCCGGTGTAATTTTTCTCGGCGAGCAAAGAGAGCATTTCGCGCCATTTCACGATGCCCTTGCCCGGCGCCAGCCGGTCAGTCGGCCGGCGCACGCCAGTGACCGGATTAGGTGACACGTCACTGTACTGGAAGCAGAAGATCTTCTCCGCCGGCACGTTCTCGAAGCCGCGCCCACCGGCGCCGCTGCGGGTGAAGTGATAGGCGTCGATGAGGTAGCCGCAGTTCGGCTTGTTGGCGCCTTCGATCAGTTCGGTGAGCACCGGCAGACTATTGAGCACGTCGTGCTGCGAGTTGAACTCGATGCCGAGCTTGAGCTTGTATTCGGCGGCGATGTCGCCGGCTTCCTTCAGGTACTGGATCGCGTCCTTGATCGTCCCGTTCACCTGGCCTGGCGCGCTCATGAGCGTATCGCAACCGAGCGCGACCGCGTTCTCGCAGGACTCGCGAAACACCTTGAACAGCCGCTTGCTCTCCTCGCCGGTGGCGAACAGCCAGCCATATTCAACGCCGAGCACGCCGACTGGAATGCCGCTGGCGCGGATGAGATCGAGCACCTGGGCGTTGCTCATGCCCTCGTCGAAGCAGCGCTTGAAATCGGTGCGGCGCAATTCTACCGCGTCGAAGCCGCCCTGCTTGGCGGCATCGAGCGCCGTCTTCAATGGCGTGGTGTCGATCGTCCACATATGCAGGGCGAGACGCCCGAACTTGTCCGTCATGCTGTCACGGTCCTTCGTATTGCAGGATATAGAGGCCGGCATTGGTGTCGGTGAGATACATGATGCCGTTGGTGTCCACGAACACGTCGCAGGACTGGATCACCTTCGCGGTGTTTGGCCGGAAATCGACCAGCCGCTCGGGCGGCGGCGGAACGTAGTAGGCGACTTCCCTGGGCTCGAAGGCGTTGCCGATGTCGAACACGCGCAAGCCGGCATTGTGATAGGTGGCGAAAATCAGGTCGGAGCGCTGCAGCGAGCCGGGCCGGTTCTCGTGCAGATTATGCGGCCCGAACTTGCCGCCTTTGGCGCAGAAGTCTTCTCCGCGCGGTGTCGGCAGCGTGGCGATGGTTACCGGATTCTCCGGCGCGCGCACGTCGAGCACCCAGGTATAGGCGATGCCGTTGGCGCAGTTGCTGGCAGTCGCTTCGTCGGCGACGACCAACAAGTTGCGGTCGGGCAAAGGCAGCGGCGTATGCGTACCGCCGCCGAAAGGCGGGCACCAGTTCACGTGGCTGATGAGTCTCGCATGGGCGGGATCGCTGACGTCATGCACGGTCAGTCCGCCGTCGCGCCAGGCGCCATAGGCGAGATTGCCGGCGATGATGGCGTGATGGGCGGCCCAGCGTTTGCCCTTGGGTGCCTGCGGTTGTTCGCCGCCGGCCTGCCACATGCCGGGCAGCCACCAATGGCCGGCGAGGGTGGGGCGTGCGGGATCGGACACATCGATCACCGCCATGATGTGATCGGTGAAGCCGTCCATATGCGCCGAGAGATAGGCGTAGCGTCCGCCGACCCACCAGATCCGATGCACGCCAAGCCCGGGGATCTCCAGGAAGGCGATTTCGCGCAGCTCCGCCGGGTTGGAGATGTCGTAGATGCGCAGGCCCGACGCGAAGCTTTGAGCAGCGCCTGCGAACGATTGCGTCAGCGACGACGTGAAGTAGTCCTTCTGCTCGTTGTATTTCGCCAGCGCCCAGACATTGGCGCCGTTGGCGGCGAGCAGGATGTCGCCGTGCACCTGGATGTGGTGCGAGCGCGTGTTCGGCGGATTGGCGACGAAGGCGAGCGGCGCGGGCCGGCGTGGGTCGCGCACGTCGATCGACGTAATGCCGTTGCTGAACATGTGGCCGATATAGGCGGTGCCCTTGTGCACCATGACTTGGGTGCCGTCAGGCCGCCCGCCCTGGTCGCTGCGCGCGATGAAGCGGATGTTCTTGGCCGCCGCACCGGCTGCGCCGCTCTGCTGTTCAGTGACTTGCATGGGTCTGCATCACGTTGAAATCG
This sequence comes from Pseudolabrys sp., assembly GCA_036519015.1. Taxonomy (GTDB): domain Bacteria; phylum Pseudomonadota; class Alphaproteobacteria; order Rhizobiales; family Xanthobacteraceae; genus Pseudolabrys. Next base: position 3,209 of record DATDMA010000229.1, read on the forward strand.
CGAGGCCCGGGCGGGTGTGCCGCGCCGGGCCTCCGATATTGCACTGTCGAAACGATCGTCAGCCGGTCGGCGGCGCGATCTCGTCGAGGCCCTTCAGCCGCGCCTCCGGTCCCATCTGCGTCACCGAATAGGCGGCGATCAGCAGGACCGCGGCGAGACAGGCGAACACCGCGGTGAGACCCCAGCTGGTCTGGATCCACAGGATCGCCGGCACGATGCCGGCGGTGGCCAGGCGCCCGACGCCCGCGGCCCAGCCGAAGCCGGACGCGCGCGCGTTGGTGGGAAACACCTCGGAGGCGAAGATCTGCATCGAGTTGCCGGCGGTCTGCACGAAGAAGATCATGACGAAGCCTGACACCAGGAGTTCTGTGTCGGTTGTGGCGTTCGCAAACACGATCGCCATGATCCCGGCGCAGATGAAGGCGCAGACCGAAGTGATCTTACGGCCGAATTTATCCAGCGCATACATCAGGAAGGCGCTCGCGCACGGCACCGCCAGCGTCATGCCGAAGGTAAAAGTGAGCGACTTGGTGATGGTGAAGCCCTTGGTCGTCATGATGTTGGGCAGCCACGTGCCGAGCCCGATGGCGACGCCGAAGAAGGCCGAAAAGCAAATCATGCTGGCGATGACGCGCCTCGGGAACATCTTGAACACGACGGCGAAGGGGTCGGTCTTGGTGTCGCTCGCGGCGCTTTCCACGAGCGGCTCCTTCGGCCCGGGAAGCCCCATCTTCGCGAGCACGTCGAGCGCTTCCTTGCCGCGGCCGTGCGTCGCCAGAAAGCGTGGCGATTCCGGCAGTACGAAGCGCAGCACCCAGACAATGAGCGCGCCGATGCCGATGACGATCCACACGCCGCGCCAGCCGAGATCGTCACGGAATGTAAGGGTGAACAGCGAGGCGATCGGCCACACGCAGGCGCCGCCGATGAAATGCACCAGCGCGAGGATACGGCCGCGGATGCGCTTGGGCGCATATTCGCCGGCATAAGCGAAGGCGAGCGGTTGCTCACCGCCAAGGCCGAGCCCGGCGATGAAGCGGGCGGCCGCGAGCCACATCACGGTCGGCGCGAAGGCGCCGAGGATGGTGAACACGCCGAACAGCAGCAGATTGAACTGGTAGACCGTCTTGCGGCCCAAACGGTCGCTGAATTCGCCTTGCCCGACGCCGCCGATGAACATGCCGAACACGGTGGCACTGCCGATCAGCGCGGCCTCCGGGCCGGTGGCGAATTTCGACTGGACCATGTCGGGGATCAACGAGCCCAGGACGATTAGATCGATGACGTCGAAGAAGTAACCGGCGGCGATCAGCGCAACGACTTTGATATGAAGCGGCGTAATCCTCGCTTCATCCAAAGTATTGCCAACAAAGCTCTCGATGGTCTGTGCCATATCGTTTCCCTATCCCCATTTTTCATTGATGCTTCTTTTTGTTGCAGGAGGATGGTCTACATTTGCCGGATTGGCCAGCCCAATTGCGCGGCAGAGGATCGGCTGGCTGTTGATTGATTTTGAGTATTTCGATTGGTGAAAAGAAGCGCGTGCGATAGCGCCGGCGTTTGCTTTGTAACAATTCGCTTGTGTCCGGCCCGGAATGCGATGCGCAATTCGGCTCGGAACTGCCGCCCCGTGACGTCCGAGTCAACGTGGTCGTCCCGGTGCACCAAGATGCCGATCTGGGACCGCGCGGCCCGTGGCCTGCCTCAGCCGGCAATCGATTCGATTACCTTCGCGAGGATAAGCTCGCCTCCGCGGCTGGACCCGGGCTTGCGCTGCGCCATGCGCATCAACGCGCCGCTTTCGAATGCCGATACGACCGCTGCGTGAACGTAGCTTCGCCGGCAGACCGCCGGCGTATTGGCGAGGTCCTCGGCGACGGCACGCATGGTTGCCAGCACCTGTCGGCGGCGGCCGCGTTCGCTGCTCTTCGGCTCCATCGCCGCGAGCTGCTCCAGCGCGCGGGACGAAGCGATCATTGTGCGGAAATCCTTCAGGACAATACGGCGTCCGGCGATGACGCGCAGGTCGGCGTTGACATCGCGCCGCCGCAGCCGGCAAACCGTGCCGTCCTCGGCCCGATACTGAAACAGCCGCTTGCCGGGAATGGCGAGCAGCTTTGTCAGCGCCCCTGCCAGACGGTGCGAACTGATACTTTTCTCGATGATCTTTCCGCCCTTGCCGCGAAACCGCAGCGTGATCTGGCCAGCTTTTATTGCGATGTCCGTTTTGATTAGTGTGGCGGCGCCGCGGGTCCCGTTCTGTTGCGCGTAGGTTTCGCTGCCGGCCCGCAAGGCGGTGCAGGCAACGAGCTCGACCATTGCGGCGAGCGCGAAATCACGCGTCGGTTCCGCGTCGCGAAGATGGCGCGAAACCCAAGCCCGGATTTTCGGAAGCAAAGGGAGGAGTTGCGCCAAGCGGCGTGTCTTGCGGATTTCCCGCACTTTCTCCCAATCCGGATGATAGCGGTACTGCGTGCGACCGGCACTGTCGCGACCTGTGGCCTGCAGGTGGGCCTGCGGGTCGACCGCGAAACAGACGTCTTCATAGGCCGGCGGAACGGCAAGCCGCTTGAGCCGATAGAGGGTCCTCTGATCGCGCAGGGGACGGCCGTTCGGCCCGAGATACATGAACCCTTTGCCGTTGCGGCGTCGGCGCAGTGTGAGTTGAGCCACAGTGACGTAGCGCAAGCCGAGCTTTTGGATGATCGCGCCGGTACGGCCCGCGCGCGTCCTGGGGCTGATCTTTGTCGTCATAGCCCCAAACGAATGTTTTAGGGGCCGGCTTGGTTCCAACTGCCGTCCCCCGGGGGCGGCTCCGCCCTTCAGGCGCGAGACCGCGCGCGTCCCGGGGACTTTTTCTCCTTCAAAAACGATGCGCAAAGCTTCGCGTCGAATTCCCGGTAGTCGTTGGTGATCTCCTCGCCCTTGCGGATGTTGCGGCTGGCGATGGCGTAGCCGCTCTTGAGGTACGTGTTCGGCGCGTCGGAGTGGTTGATGTAATGGTCGTTGTCGACGGTGAAGAGGATCTCTCCATCGACCCGATAGCCGTAGTCCTTGAGGAAGTCGCGCGCCGGCTTGGGCAGCCTGGCGAATTCCTTGGGCGAGTAGGCGCGGTCGAAGCCTTCGACGAAGCGCCAGATCTTGGTGCCCTTGCGGATGAACTCGGCGGCAAACACCCCGAGGCCGTGGATGGCACTTTTATCGACGTAGGTTTTGATGAGCAGCATGGACCACATTCGCGACGCGGGAAAACCGATTCCGGCGCCGCCAACCCTAGCGAAATCGCGGATCAGGTCACGTCTCGAGGCGCCCTCGGGGCGGCGTCATCCACTGCTTCCATGGCCGGGCCTGTCGGTGCGGGCTATGGCTCCAACCGGTTGGGCCGCCCGCGCCCTGACGCCATGAGCGCTCAACCTCGCCGTAACCAATTGCCACGGCGTCACAGGTTTCATTGATCGACGTAAGGAAAATTTAATGCCCGCTTAATAGCGTGCATTTTTCAACCCCTGCGCGAGATAGGCATTGTTTAACGCGACCCTCAACAGCCTCTTGAATGCGAGCGTCAACACGTTCCGCGGGCTGAGCTACGGAATTCGAATCGAGCGCGCTGTTCGGCAGGAAACGGTTATCTTCGTCATCGCCGTGCCACTCGGTGCGTTCATTGCGCCTGGGATTGGCTGGTATGCCGCAATGATCGGGGCGCTGCTTGCAACGCTCGCCGTCGAATTGCTCAATACCGCGATCGAGAAGCTGGCCGATCGCATCACGCTCGATCACGACGTCCGCATTGGCATCGTCAAGGATTTCGGATCGGCTGCGGTCTTCTGCATGTTGTGCTTGTCGGCGCTCGTCTGGCTGTCGGCGCTTGCAGTGCGCTTCAATTGATTTGATCTGAAAGATACGCGAGCGATCGTTGCCGCGGGGAATGGGGGGCACCATGCCGAGGGGCGATTTCACCAGCCGTTTCGATGCACGGCGGATGGCCATTTACGCCTTAAAGATTGTTGTGGTCCTTGCCTTCGTGCTGTGGACCAACACCGGCTTTGCATCGCGCATTCACCTGCTGCTGGGGCAGGGTCGGTGGGGCACGCTGATCGGGTTCGTCGGCGTCTGGGGATTGTCGCTGGCAGCTTTGCTCGTCGCTGCTTTTCAGAGCAACCGCTGGCTACGCATCAGTTGGGCCGCGGTCATCGGCTTCTCCAGCGCGGTCGGCTTTGCCTATCATCGGGCGAGCGGAAGCGACTTCGGTGTTCTCGACGCCCTCTCGCTCTGGAATGCCAAGCATGAAGCGACACGCGCTGCGGAGTTCTACAGCAGCGACCTCTATTGGCTCGGCATCGCATTGGTGGCGGGGTTCATTGTCTTCGTGGTCCCGTCGGCACCGCGTGCTCTGGTGGCGAAACGCTGGATGACGCGCGCCGCCTGGCTGCCGGCCCTCCCAATTGTTGTGATCGTCGCGATCATCGTGACGAAGGAGGGTGGCGGATCCGAAGCTCTGCCGACGCAGTTCGAACCGCTGTCGGTCGGCCTCGTCCTCGGCTCCAAGCTCGCCTCCCATCCAATGCCGGATCGGCGCGACGTCTCATTGGCGTGGCAAGGTCCATTCGCTCCGGGCAGCGGTACGGCGGGCGGTGGAAGCCCGAACTCCACACCGATCCGCCGGATCGTGGTCGTGATCGATGAGAGCGTGCGCGCAGACTATATCGATTGGACGCCCGGCAACCCCTACACGCCGCAGATTGCCGCTCTCAAGGACAAGATCGTCGATTTCGGTCCGGCGGCGTCTGGCGGCAATTGCAGCCACTATTCCAACGCGATCCTGCGCTTTGCCGCCAAGCAGGATGGCCTCGGCCGCGAGCTCCTGAGCAATCCGACGCTCTGGCAATATGCCAAGCGCGCGGGCTTTCGCACCGTCTATATCGACGGGCAAGCGGGCTTCAATCGCAATCCCGGCAAGCTGCAGAACTTCATGACAGCGGGCGAGGTTCGCGACATCGATCATGTCTACGCCCTCGACGAAGCAATCCCGCCGCCGGCCTTGGATGACAAGCTTCTCGATATCGTACTGAGCGAACTCAAGTCGGACGGCCCGGTCCTCATCTACGCGAACAAGAACGGCGCGCACTTCCCCTACGATCAGGGTTATCCGAAGAGCGAGCGAATTTTTGCGCCCACGATGAGCGAAGCGGCGACGGATACCAGCGTCAGCCGCGTCAACTCCTTTCGCAACGTGGTGCGCTGGTCAGTCGACCGGATCATGCATCGCATGATCGAACAATCGGCCCTGCAGGACACCGTGATCATCTACACGTCCGATCATGGGCAGGCGTTCAATCCGGACCACTTCACGCATTGCTCCGTCGAGAATCCCGATCCCCGCGAAGGCTTTGTGCCGCTGTTCGCGGCGACCGCCAACGATGCCCTGCGGGCGCGTCTGGCGGAGGCGGCCGCCGTCAGCCATGGCCATGGCAGCCACTTCTCGATTGCGCCGACGGTGCTGACGCTGCTGGGCTACAGCCAAGATGCCGTGGCAAAGACCTATGGCGCATCACTGTTGACCAAGAGTTCGCGGGTCCCTGAGTTCACCACTGGGGATATCTTCGGTCTGTTCGCCGCTGAGCCGCGTCGGCACCTCATCGATCTCGGCCGGGACTATAGCGAGCCTGGCTCGATGGTCTCAATGCATTGAGATGACGAGAAAAACTTGGCTGGGGGACAACCAACAGCCAAAACTTGAAATCAGCTCCCGCGCGGTGATCATCGTACTTCGCCAGGATGATCCGCGCCGAGACTCGATTCTGGATGAGGGACCGTTACGGTGACGGTGTAACGTGCGGCCAGGCTTTGTTTTGCAACAGTATCTTGATTTGGCGAGTTAGTGCGTCAACGAGTTGAGTGCCTAACCCGAAAGTGGTTTGAGCAGTGTCGGGGCCGCTTCCGGGATTGGAAACGCTGATTGAAAAATCGTCTGGGTGGCTGCTGACCACGACGTGTACGGATCTGCCTTCCGCGACAGGTTGCGAATGCTGGATGGCATTCGTGACCAGTTCGTTCACGATGAGTGCGAGGGGCACCGCAACGTCATTGGAAACAGTGAGGGGAACGGCGTCAACGGTAAGCACACAAGCTCGATCGGGGCTGCCTGATGCGCTGGCAATGTCTGACACAGATCGGCGAGGTATTGGTCAAGCCGCACCGTTCCAGCGTAGTCGGATTTGTGAAGTTGTCGATGAACGGCGGCAATAGCGGTTAAGAAGTCCGATCAGCAGTTCGAACTTTTCACCGCCCAGCGCGATGCGCAGCGCTCGCTTCGCTCGCTCGGCCCTCGCCGGCTGTAGAAAGAGTATTGTGGCCGATGTTTGGACGATGTGGATAGCCGAAACGTAGAAGCCCCGATCTACGCCATAAACGGGCAAACCAAATCCAGGCGCCTACCTATTGAGCTACTGCAAGGTCACCCTTGCGCGGAAAAGTGACCACCAACCAGGTGTCTTTGCCGTTATTTGAACCGATCGTTACTCCCCCGCCAAGCTGCGCGGCCAAGACGTCGATGATCTTCATGCCTAGGCCTTTTTGAGCCGCGAAATCGAAGCCTGGCGGTAAACCCTTGCCCTCATCGCAAACGCTTAATTTGCAGTCTGATTTCGTAGCTGCGAAGCTAACGGTAATTGTTCCCGCGCCGTGCTTGGCAGCGTTCGTAACAAGCTCGTTGAGCAGCAAGCCAACGGATTGAATAGTCTTCGTAGTCAACTGCGCTTCTTCACCCGTGACAGCTATCGGCACACCAAGAATTTCAGCGAGATCTTCACTCAAGCGCGTGATGTATGCGAGAGCAGAAACATAAGCGACGTTTTGTTCGTCAAGTAAATGCCGATGCACGCGGGCAACAGCTCCCACTCGATGGGCGGCCATTTCAAAATGCGTAGCCACATCTTCCGGCAGTTGCCTGCTCTGTAATCGCAATATTGAAGATACAAATTGAAGGCTATTGGCTACGCGATGCTCAATCTCGCGCCCCATTAAATTTGCTTGTTTGTTAGCGCGGCTGGCGCGCTCAAGCTCTGTACGGGCTGAAAGACGCAGCTCCATTTGGTCCATGACCAGACTTGCCAAGTCCCGAAGGTCATCAATCTGGCTCTCACTGATGGGTCGGACTTCCTTATCAATCACGCAGAGAGTACCGAGATTGTAACCGTCGTGAGTGTGGAGCGGAACGCCCGCGTAAAAACGGAGGCCGAAGCCTCCAGCAACCAACGGGTTCGTCAAAGAGCGGACGTCCTTAGATGCATCCTCAAGAATATAAGGGTCGTGGTGAAGGATCGCTGACGCGCAAAGCCCCGGCTCTCGGTCGATCTGTTCTACCGGCAGGCCGTGGTGAGATTTGAACCAAATGCGGTCGTGATCGACGATCGAAATGATGGCTATTGGTACATTAAAGATTCGGGCAGCAATCGCGGTTACCCGGTCGAATGCGCCGTCAGGAGGGGTGTCGAGAACGTCATAGCGACGCACCGCCTGCATTCGGGCGGTTTCATTGATTGGGATGATTGCAGACGGTACCTGGAAGGCCAAAGTGTTTCCTTAATGTTACGCAAGCGTACGCTTAACTATGCACTTTTGCGCCCCTATAATTTTTATTATTTACGGAACAAAAGAAAAAAACCTTTTCCTGAGGGGCTTTCGCCGAGATCGGCGTACTTACTGCATTGACTGCGAAGTCCCCAAAGACGTCGCATTGGGCTAAGCATCCTCTGTATCGCCAAGCTCCTTGCGAATGGCCGCACATGCCGGCCCTACCTTCTCGATTGCAGCGGCAATCTCCTCCTCCGTCTTGCCGAGGCGCTTGACCCAATGCTTCACAGCAGCCTCGTCGCAGAAACTTGGTGAGGCGATGCTGACGAGCCTCGTCCGATGGTCTTCCAGGCGGACGGCGCGCTGCGACCGAAGGTTCTCTAAAGAGACCTTAGAGGTGCCCTTAATGGGCCTCTGGGATGTGAGGGGGGAGGGGCCCCAATGACCAACCCTCCTTCCATGCCCGGTAAGGGTGCCGGGCCGAGGGGCTCCCTTAAGGGGCCTCAAGATGCCTGTTGGGAGGTGGGTGGGGACTTTGAATCCGTCGCGTCTGCCATCATGTCCTGAACCTCGCCCGGCCCGACCAATTCCGCTAGGACAGCGCCAAGCTCTTCGTCAGTGAACGGCTTATGCAGCAGCGGTACGTGGGCGTGATGTGGGTCGATGACAGTGTCGTAGCCGGTGACGAACGCGAAAGGGATGCCTCGTTCGAGAAGGTAGTTGGCCGTTTCAGGATTGCGGTTTCCGTCGAGGTTGATGTCGAGGAGTACGACATCGAATTTAAGCTCCGAGTACTCCTTGAGGGCTTCCGCCACTGTCCGCGCCACACCTGCAACGGAATAGCCAAGGCCCGTGACCATCTCCTCAATGAGCTGCGCGATCATAAATTCGTCCTCAACGATAAGGACGCGAGGCGGGCGGTATTGCGGAGGAGCGGTTGAAGAGGGTGTTTGTGCCATGGCCGTTCCTTCGGAGCGTTGTTGCCGCTGGTCACCCTAGGAATAATTACACTCACCGAGACTGATCGTTCCATCACTTATCTGCCTATCATGCGACATAGACCGCAAATTTATGATGCCCGCGGGGGGCCTATAAGGTTCCCGGATAGTTGGCTCAAATTTCTGAAGAGGGGTCGAAGATCTGTCTGGCTCCCAATTCCTCGGGGCGCGCGTCGCCGCTACCCCTGGCCTCCGGGCGAGACCAGGAACCTTCAGGTAGAGGCTGACGAGGTTGTTGCCATCGGCGCCGCACCTTCCCGCTATGCGCTGTGTTCCTTTCGTCCGCTGACTGGGCGATGCACCAGCGTTGGAAGCTGACACGGCTTTGGACGAGGCGAGGGCAAGTCTACGCTCACGACGCTCGCTCGTGCCGCTCGGAAGCTCGTTCCCTAACCGGTGCGGATGCGACACGCGCGATCTTGTACCGCAACGGCAACCACCTTGATCTGCGACGCTCGAACATCGTCGTCGCGCTCTCAACCGTCTACAACGCCAAGCGGCCTGGGGGCACCATTGCCCGGTGCGCTGACACTCCGTGGTGC
>DATDMA010000230.1:0-17211 GCA_036519015.1 Pseudolabrys sp.
GCGACGAACTGCTTCGCCCGCACGGTGCGGCCGTCGGCGAGCTCGATGCCGGTCGCCTTGCCGTTCTCGATGACGATGCGGTCGATGCTCACCTGCGGCTCGTAGGTGCCGCCGGCAGCGATGAAGGCCTCCATCAGCCCACGCGCGAGATTGAACGAGCCGCCTTGGCAGAGCTGGTAGCCGCTCTCCAGGTCGAATGCGCGGATCACTGAGCCCATGGGCGAGGTCTTCGACAGCGTATCGGTCAGCCAGGTGCCGAACAGCGAGACCTTGAACAGGAACAGCAGCCGCACATGCTCGTTCTCGAACAGGTCGCCCACGACCTCGAGCGGTTGACGGTTCGCTACCTCGAGGAATTCGCGCCCCAGCGCGGTGCGCGACAGCAGTGCCTCGCGCTCGGCCTGCGGTAGCGGCTCTGCGTAGCGCTCGGGCAGGAAGATTTCGCGCGTGATCGTCTCGGCCTTGCGATTCCAGGCGCGGAAGGTATCGGCGTCTTTCTTGGAGAAGCGCGCGATATTGGCGATCGATTCCTCAAGGTCGCGGCCGAGCACCAGCGCCGTGCCGTCGTTGTGCGCCTGGCCGAATTCATAGCGCGGCGTGATGTAGGTCACGCGCTCGTCCAGCCCCAGGTCCTTGAACCAGGGCGTCTCGCTGATGTGGAAATGATTGATCGAATGCAAGTTATGGTAGAAACCCGGCAGCGTCGCCTCACGTGTGCAGAGCCCGCCGCCGTAAGTGAGCCGCCGCTCCGCCAGCAGGATCTTGAGGCCCGCGCGGGCGAGATAGGTTCCGAGAATGAGGCCGTGATGGCCGGCGCCGATGACGATGCCGTCATAGGACCGTTCGAGTGCTTTGGACAAAGGTGATTTCCTTGGGTCGAATTATATTTCCATTGGGCTTTAGCCAGCCCCCGTAGCTACACTGCAAGGCCCGCGCATGTGTGGTCAACGGGTGGCGGCCTTTCAAGTGTCATGGCCGGGCTCGTCCCGGCCATCTCGCTTAAGATGGCACGGCCTTGCCATCTTAAGCGGGGTCACCGGGACAAGCCCGGTGACGACAATGACGGCTGCGTCACCGATGGACCTTTAGCCCGCGATGCCGCTACATTAGTCTCATAAGGAAGCGGGCCGAAACGGCCCCCGGGGAGGGTAGAATATGCGCAAGGCTTTGGTGGTCGCGGGCGCTCTGATGCTCGCAGCGGGCCCGGCTTCGGCCCAGCAGAAATCGATCAAGATCGGCTTCGTCTCGACATTCAGCGGCCCGACCGCTGTCATCGGTAACGACATGCGCAACTCGTTCGAGCTCGCGCTCGACCACATGGGCCGCAAGATGGGCGGTATTCCGGTCGAGGTGATCTACGAGGACGACACGCAGAAGCCGGACGTCGGCAAGCAGAAAACCGAAAAGCTGATCGAAGCCGACAAGGTGGATTTCATCTCCGGCTACATCTGGTCGAACGTGCTGCTGGCCTCGCTCAAGCCGGTGGTCGATTCCAAGACGTTCCTCGTCATCGCCAATGCCGGCCCCTCGCAGGTCGCCGGTGAACTGTGCTCGCCGACGGTGTTCTCCACCTCGTGGCAGAACGACCAGACGCCGCAGGCGATGGGCACCTACATGAATACCAAGGGCGTCAAGAGCGTGTTCCTGATCGGCCCGAACTACGCGGCCGGCAAGGACATGCTGGCCGGCGTCGCCTCCACCTTCAAGGGCAAGATCGTCGGCCAGGAGCTGACCACCTGGCCGTCGCAGCTCGACTTCTCCGCCGAGCTGTCCAAGGCCAAGGCTTCGGGCGCGGAAGCGGTGTTCGTGTTCTATCCGGGCGCGGCCGGCGTCCAGTTCCTCAACCAGTATGCCGCGGCCGGCCTCAAAGGAACGATCCCGCTCTACACCGCCTTCACCGTCGACGAGCTCTCGCTGCCCCTGCAAAAGGAAAACGCGATCGGCGTGCCGGGCGTGCAGGAATGGGTCAACGACCTGCCCAACGAGCAGAACAAGAAGTTCGTCGCCGACTATCGCAAGAAATATCCGGGCCTGCGTCCGACCTATTACGGCGCCCAGGCCTACGACGCCGCGCAATTGATCAATTCCGCAGTGGTCGCGACCAAGGGTAATCTCTCCGACAAGGCCGCCGTGCAGAAGGCCATGGAAAAAGCCGACTTCAAGTCGCTGCGTGGCGGCTTCAAGTTCGGCAACAACCACATGCCGATCCAGAACTTCTATCTGCAGGACGTCGTCAAGGACGCCGACGGCCAGCTCTCGCTCAAGACCGTCGCGACCATCGTCGAGAACGACCAGGATCGCTTCCACGACAAGTGCCCGATGAAGTGACTCGTGTCCCGGGCGCAGCGCAGCACGAAGTGGTGCGCTGCAGACCCGGGACCCAGCTTTCTTGCCGTTTGGCGAACCGGGGTCCCGGATCAGCGATGCAGCATTGCATGCTGCATCGCGTTCGGGACACGACCGCGTCAAACGCTCGGCGCGCGACTTGCATGACACGACGGCCATGACTCTCTTCATCGAGCAATGCCTCAACGGCTTGCAGTTCGGGTTGCTGCTGTTCCTGCTGGCGGCGGGGTTGACGCTCGTCTTCGGCATCATGGACCTCGTCAATCTGGCGCACGGCTCGCTCTACATGATCGGCGCCTATTTCGCCGCCACCTTCGCCGCCTGGACCGGCAGCTTCGTGCTCGGCGCGCTGCTCGCGCTCGGCGCCACGCTGATGGTCGGCATGGCGGTCGAGGTGATCGCGATGCGCCGGCTCTACGGCCGCGACCATCTCGACCATGTGCTCGGCACCTTCGGCCTCATCTTGTTCTTCAATGAAGCCGTTCGGCTGATCTGGGGGCCGCAGGGCCTGTCGCTGCCGTTGCCGTCTTGGCTGAGCACCGGCGTCAACATTCTCCCCGGCGTCACCTATTCCGCCTATAGGCTCGCCATCATCGTGGTCACGCTCGGCGTCGCAGGCGGCCTTTATTTCGTGGTGATGCGTACGCGCATCGGCATGCTGATCCGCGCCGGCGCCTCGAACCGCGAGATGGTCGGCGCGCTCGGCGTCAACATCAAGCTGCTTTACACATTGGTGTTCGGCCTAGGCGCCGCGCTCGCCGGCCTCGCCGGCCTGATGCAGGCGCCGATCCTCACCGTGCAGATCGGCATGGGCGAGAACATCCTCATCCTTGCCTTCGTCATCACCGTCATCGGCGGCATCGGCTCGATCCGCGGGGCGCTGGTCGCGGCCCTCTTCGTCGGCTTCATTGACACGCTAGGCCGCGCCTTCTTCCCCGACATGCTGCGCCTGATGCTGAGTAAGGAAGCCGCCTCGACACTTGCGCCGGCGCTGTCGTCGATGCTGATCTACCTGCTGATGGCGATCGTGCTGGTCGTGAAGCCCGAAGGCCTGTTCTCGGCAGGCAACAAATGACACCCGCGCTGAGCCTCCGCAACGTCGTCACCGCCGCGCTGCTGATCGCGCTGGCCTTGCTGCCGGTCTATGCGCAGATCGCGCACGCGCCGTTCCTGCTCACGCTGTTCACCCGCATCGTCATTCTTGCGCTTGCCGCAGTGAGCCTCAACCTCATCCTCGGCTTCGGCGGCATGATGAGCTTCGGCCACGCCGCTTACCTCGGCATCGGCGGCTATGCCGTCGGCATCCTGGCCTTCGAGGGCGTATCGAGCGGCTTCGTGCAATGGCCGGTGGCGCTTCTGTCCTCCGCCCTGTTCGCGCTGGTGATCGGCGCGCTGTCGCTGCGCACGCGCGGCGTCTATTTCATCATGATCACGCTCGCCTTTGCGCAGATGGCCTATTACATCGTCTCCGGCATCGCGCGTTACGGGGGCGACGATGGCCTCACCATCTACAAGCGCAGCCAGTTCATCGCGCCGCTCAATCTGTCGAACAAAGTGCAGTTCTATTACGTCTGCCTGCTGCTGCTGTTCGCCTCGATCTACCTCGTCTGGCGGCTGGTGAACTCGCGCTTCGGCATGGTGATCCAGGGCGCGCGCTCGAACGACACGCGCATGCGTGCGATCGGCTTCCCGACCTATCGCTACAAGCTCACCTGCTTCGTCATCGCCGGCACGCTCTGCGGGCTCGCCGGCGCGCTGCTCGCCAACAACACCGACTTCGTCAGCCCCTCGGTGATGTATTGGACGCGCTCGGGCGATCTCATCATCATGGTGGTGCTCGGCGGCATGGGCTCGGTCGCCGGCCCCGTGTTCGGCGCCGTCGCGCTGCTGCTGCTGGAAGAGACGCTGTCCGGCATCACCGAATATTGGCAGATCATCCTCGGCCCGATGCTGCTGCTCGTGGTGCTGTTCGCACGCGGCGGCATCGATGGCCTGCTCGGGCAGATCGGCGCAATGTTCACCACAAAGAACGCCACAAAGCCCGACGCGAAGGTGCGTCATGGCTGACGCCTTGCTGCAGGTCGAGAAGCTCGCCAAGCGCTTCGGCGGCATCGTCGCCACCGACGATGTCGTGTTCGATATCCCGCAAGGTGAATTGCACGCGGTGATCGGCCCCAACGGGGCGGGCAAGACCACGCTGATCGCGCAACTGTCCGGCCAGCTTATGGCCGACAGCGGACGCATCCGCTTCGCCGGTCAGGACATCACGCGGCTGCCGCCCTTCCGGCGCAGCGCGCTGGGGCTCGCGCGCTCGTTCCAGATCACGTCCTTGTTTCTCGATCTCAGCGTGCTCGACAACGTCGCGCTCGCTGTGCAGGCGCAGGCCGGACATTCTTTTCATTTTTGGCGCAAGGCGCGCGGTGAGCCGGATTTGCGTGAGCCTGCGCGCGCGGCGCTCGAGCGCGTCGGCTTGGGATCGCGCGCCGACCGGCCGGCTTCTGCGTTGAGCCACGGCGAGCATCGCCTGCTTGAACTCGCCATGGCGATCGCCGGCCGCCCGCGCATGCTGCTGCTCGACGAGCCGATGGCCGGTCTCGGTCCCGAGGAATCGGCGCGCATGGTCGAGATGCTGCGCGCACTCAAGAGCGAGTACACGATCCTCCTGGTTGAGCACGACATGGAGGCCGTGTTCGCCCTCGCTGACCGCATTTCCGTGCTCGTCTATGGCCGCGTGATCGCATCCGGCACGCCGGACGACATCCGCACCAACGAGCAGGTGCGCGAGGCCTATCTCGGCGACGCCGATGAGGAGGGCCTGGCACATGGCTGAGTCCGTCCTCGAACTCAGCGGCGTCGAGACCTGTTACGGCCTCAGCCAGGTGCTGTTCGGCGTGTCGCTCTCGATCGCACAGGGCGAGATGGTGACGCTGATGGGCCGCAACGGCATGGGCAAGACCACCACCGTGCGCTCGATCATGGGGCTCACGCCGGCGCGCGCCGGCGGCATCCGTTTCCTTGGGCAGGAGATTCGCGGGCTGCCGTCTTACAAGGTGGCGCAGCGCGGCATCGGCCTGGTGCCGGAGGGCCGGCAGATTTTCCCGAACCTCACCGTGCGCGAGAACCTCGCGGCGACCGCTGTTGTGCGCAATGGCGGCGGCTGGACTTTGGCGAGCGTCTACGAACTGTTTCCGCGACTTGCCGAGCGCGCGGCGAGCATGGGCAATCAGCTTTCCGGTGGCGAGCAGCAGATGCTCGCGGTCGGCCGCGCGCTGATGACCAATCCGCGCCTGCTCATTCTCGACGAAGCGACCGAAGGCCTCGCGCCTTTGATCCGCGCCGAGATCTGGCGCTGCCTCGCGCGGCTCAAGGGAACTGGCCTCTCGATCCTGGTGATCGACAAGAATGTCGGCGCGCTGACGCGCGTTGCCGACCGGCATTTCTTCATCGAGCGCGGCCGCGTGGTGTGGACCGGCACGTCGGCCGAGCTCGCCGCCGCGCCGGACGTGCAGCACCGGTATTTGGGGGTTTAGAGTGACCGCTTGCGTGCCCCGGATGCTGTGCAACACGGAGCGTTAGCGCAAGTGTTGCACTGCTGATCCGGGGCCCCGGTTGCTTGAAGATACCGGGGTCCCGGGTCTGCGGCGCACCGTTTCGCTTCGCTACACGCTGCGCCGCGCCCGGGACACGCAGATGCGTGGCGCTTGCTACACTAATCCCCTCACAGCCGCGAACAAATCGCGCACCTGCCGCTCGGCGATGTTGCGCGTGATGAACACGACGCGGCTCTGCCGGTCGGCGTCGGGCCACGTTTCCAATTCCACGGGCGGATGCGCCAGGTGCTGCACGAACTGCACCACCACCGGCCCTCTGCAGCCCTCGACGTCGAGGAAGCCCTTCACGCGCAGGAGATCGTTGCCGCGCATTGCGATCAGCGTATCCATCGCGCGCGCGAACACGGCCCACGGCATCGGCTCGTCCTGCGTGAGCACGAAGCTGCCGATGCCGTCCGAATGCTCCGCCTCCGCCACGAAGGCGTTGCGCTGATCGGACGTTGGCTCGGTCAGCCGGCTCGGATCGAGCGCGCCGTTCACGGCCTCGTGGATCTCTGCGTTCGCGTTGAGCGCGCGCAATTGCGTCGTGAGTTGCTCGCTCGCGCCTTCGCCGGCGATGTCGGTCTTGGTGATCACCAGCCGGTCGGCGAGGATCGCCTGCCTGCGCGCCTCCGCCGACCATTTCAACGTGTCGATGCCGTTCTCGGCATCGACCACCGTCACCAGCGCCTCGATGGCGAACACCTCGCCCAACGCGCGGTCGGTGGCGAAGGTCTGCAGGATCGGACTCGGATCGGCGAGCCCGCTGGTCTCGATCACGATGCGCTTGAAGTCCGGCAATTCGCCGCGCTCGCGCTCCACCATCATGCGCCGCAGCGCCTCTTGCAGGTCGGTGCGCGTGATACAGCACATACAGCCATTGCCGAGCAGCACGGTCTCGTCGGCGCTCGAACGCATCAGCGCGTCGTCGATGCCGGTCGCGCCGAACTCGTTGACGACGACGGCGGTGCCTTGCCCCTCCGGCGTGCCGAGGAAGCGCTTGAGCAGCGTCGTCTTGCCGGCGCCGAGGAACCCGGTCAGCACGGTCACCGGCACGCGCGCGCCGCGCGCCCGCTTGAGCCGGCGCCCGAACGGCCCCGCGGCCAGGGAGGGGAAGAGTGAGTTCATATTCTCATCCGTCGTCGTCCGCGAAAGCGGACGATCCAGTAAACACCGCGCCGGCGATCCGGCCAAGCGTCAGTCGAGCCGCGCGTGTCGAGGGTACTGGATGCCCCGCTTTCGCGGGGCATGACAGTCGATGCACTAAAAGTCCATCTCCAGCGTGTACAGCCCGCCGCTTTGGCGGTCGACGGTGTAGACGATGGCGCGCTCGTCCACAAAAACGTCATTGAGCTGGATCGTCCCGGACGCCGACTGCGGCGGCGTCGCCGGCACGAACAGGCCCACTTCCTTCGGCTGGTACGGGTTGGAGATGTCGAAGGCGCGCAAGCCGCCGTTGAAGAACGTGCCGATGATGATGTCCTCGGAATGCCAAGCCGTCGGCACCGGCGTATTCTCGAAGATATTGTGTGCGCCGAAACGGCCGCGGCTGGTGAAGGCATCTGCGTCCGGGATCGGACAGGTCGAGATCGGGATCGGATTGCCTTCGGCACGCGCGTCGAGAATCCAGATCAACTTCGGCCAGTCCGCCGACGTCGGCGAAGTGCATTCGTCCGTCACCACGATGAGACCCCGCTCGAACAGCGGCAACACGGTGTGGGTGAAGCCGGTATAGGGCGGCGAGTTGTCCCAGCGCGTCACCATCTTCGGCTTTGACTTGTCGGAGATGTCGAGGATGATCATGCCCGCATCGATGCAGCCGACATAACAGCGGTCCGGTCGCTGCGGATAGACATTGGTGTTGTGCGTACGAAATCCCTTGTCGAGAGCGGGCGCGGTGTGGCGCACGGGCGGCGGCTCGCTGTCGCCGTCGCGTGTGCCGGGCAGCCACCAGCGGCCAACTTCGACCGGCTTCGACGGATTGCGCACGTCGAAGATCTGATAGCACTGGTCGTCGAGCGGGTGCCGCGGCTTGAAGTCGGCGGCGCCGGAGGCGATGTGCACGTATTCGCCGTCGCAGAACCACAACTGATGCACGCCGCGCGAATAGGGCCCAGAGCGGTCGACAAAGGCGATCGACTTCGGATTCTCCGGAATCGATATGTCGAACAGCTCGAAACCCGCCGGCTGTTGGCCAATCTTCTGGCACTGGTAGGCGACAGCCATGATGTTGCCGCTGATCTCCAGCGAATTGGAGCGCATGTGGCTTTGCGGCAGCTCCGTTTGTACGACGACGCGCGGCTTGCGCGGGTCGGAGACGTCGACGGCCGTGAAGTTCTTCGGCGCGCTTTCGTGCGCGAGCCAGAGGATGCGGCGCCCGTCCGGCGCGATCTGCACCGACATGCCTTCGCCCATGCCGCCGAACCCGTTGAGTTCGTGATGGCTGAGCAGTTTGAAATTGCGCTCGATCGTCTTGGTATCGTCGAAGCGTGTTGCCGCGAGGTCAGCCGTCGTCATTATGCACTCCAATGGGGGATGTTTCGGATAGGTCAGCGGATGGCAATCATTGTTGATCGAGGCCGGCCGCCTTGACGACGGGCTGCCATTTGTCGATGTCGGTTCGCAGGCGTGCCGTCACAGCGTCAGCGGCGCCGGGTTCGAGTTGCAGTCCTTGCGCGATCAGCAGATCTTTTGCGTCACCCGTCAACACCGCATTCAGTTCCCGGTTGAGGCGCGCGATGATATCCGGCGGTGTGCCGATCGGCGCGACAACCGCGATCCAGAGGGAGGCCTCATAACTGCCGACGCCCGCTTCGGAGACCGTCGGCACGTCCGGCAGCGTCGGAATCCGTTCCGATCCGGTAACCGCCAGTGCGCGCAATTGCCCGGCGCGGATCGTCGGCAACATTGGCGCGACGGTGGCGAACTGCATGTCGACGCGCCCGGCCATGAGATCGGTCACCGATTGGGCCGAGGCTTTGTAAGGGATGTGTGCGAGGCTGATTCCCGCTTGATTGGCGAACAAGGCGCCGGCGAGATGCGCCAGGCTGGCGACACCAGCAGAGCCATAGGTCAGCTTGCCTGGCTTCGCCTTGGCAAGAGCGATCAATTCTTTCAGGTTCGTCGCTTCCAGCTTGGGATAGGCGACGAGGACATAAGGCGTTCCTCCGATCATGCCGACCGGCGCGAAGTCCTTGATCGGATCGTAAGGCGACTTGCTGTTGAGAAGCGGCACCAGCACCTGCGTGGTCGCCGTGACCAGCCCGATCGTGTAGCCGTCAGGCGTCGCGCGCGCGATCAGCTCGGCGCCGATGGCGCCACTGGCGCCGGTGCGATTGTCGACCACGACCGACTGCCCAATGCGCTCGCCGAGCTTCTGCCCGATGATGCGCGCGGGAACATCGGTGCCGCTCCCGGCGGGAAACGGCACGATCAGGTGGATCGGCCGGTCGGGCCATGCCGCGCTGGCGCTCGCGTGTGTGAATGCCGCGAGCAGCAACGCAGCCGCGAGCGTCCGCGCTAAACGGATCATCGTTTCTCTCCCTGATATTTTCTTTTTTTGTATTTCTTGGCGCGGCGGGCCAGCGGCCCGCCGCGATGGATCACACAGCTTTAGGGATTAGAAATCCATCTCCAGCACGTACAGCCCGCCGGTGAAGCGGTCGACCGTGTAGACGATGCCACGCTCGTCGACGTACACGTCGTTGAGTTGCACCGCGCCCACGGGCGTGCCGGCGGGAGCGGCCGGCACGAAGGCCGCGACTTCCTTCGGCTGATAGGCATTGGAGATGTCGTAGGCACGCAGGCCGCCGTTGAAGAAGGTGCCGAGCACGATCTGGTCGGACTTCCACGCGGTCGGCACCGGCGTGTTCTCATGGATATTATGCGCGCCGAAACGGCCGCCGCGATCCTTGTAGGCATCGACCGGCGGCAGCGGACAGGTCGCGATCGAAACGGGGTGCGTCTCGTCCCGTATATCGAGCACCCAGATCAGCTTCGGCCAATCCTTGGCGTTGTTCTCGGTCGACTCGTCGGTGACCAGCATCAAGTTGCGGTCGAACAGCGGCACGGCGGTATGCATGAAGCCGGTGTAAGGCGGCGAGTTGGTCCAATGCGAAATCACCTTCGGATTGGCTTTGTCCTTGATGTCCATCACGAACATGCCGCCGTCGATGTAGCAGAGATAGAGCCGGTCCGGCCGATCCGGATAGACGTTGGTGTTGTGCGCGCGATAGCCCTTGTCGAGCGGGTGACGCGGCGGCGGCTTCACATTGTCGGTGGCGCTCGTTCCCGGCATCCACCAGCGGCCGACCTCGACCGGCTTCGCCGGATTGCGCACGTCGATGCAGCGATAGAACTGGTCGTCGAGCGGGTTGCTCGGCTTGAAGTCGGGCGCGCCGGCGGCCATGTGCACGTATTCGCCGTCGCAGAACCAGAGCTGATGCACGCCGCGCGAATTCGGACCCGAGCAGTCGAAGAACGAGATCGAGCGCGGCTTCTCCGGCACCGAGCAGTCGAACAGCTCGAGCCCGGCCGGCTGCTGTCCCACCTTCTGCGTCTGATAAGCCACCGCCAGGATGTCGCCGGTCATTTCCAGCGAGTTCGAGCGCATATAGGCGTGCGGCAGCTCGGTCTGCACGATCACCTTCGGATTGCGCGGATCGGAGACGTCGACACCGGTGAAATTCTTCGGCGCGCTTTCATGCGCCAGCCAGGCGATGCGCCGCCCGTCTTTGGCGATCTGCACGGCGATGCCTTCGCCCATGCCGCCGAAGCCGCCGAGGTCGTTGTGGCTCAGGAGCTTGAAATTCCAGGTGGTGGGTTCAGCGCTTTTATTGAGCGAACTTGTCGCGGCGGACATTCGCGTCTCCGGGTCTGTCAGGGGTCATTCACGGAAAGGCCGGCGCGGGATGCGCCGGCCGCATTGTCGTACAACGGGAACCTTGCTTCGTCATCTCTCGTGTCGGCGCATGACCCATTCCGAAACGCGTCATCCGCCGTTTCGCATCAGGCACTCGCCTGTTTGAGGAACTCGGTGCGCAGCGCCTTGCTCCAGTCGGGAATGGCTTTGATCTTCTTTTCCCGGAGCAGGATTTCGGCCTGCTGCTGCATGTAGGGCTGGATGTCGGCCGGCCAGCCGGGCTGGACCTCGACGCGCGACAGCGCCTTGATGAACGTATCCTCGGACATCGTATAGCCCTTCGACGTGTAGAACCCGTAGATCGAGTCGGCGACCTTTTTCGGGCTATCCTTGAAGTCCTTCGCCACTTCCAGCCAGGCCTTGAGATAGGCGACGATGGTCTGCGGGCTCTTTTCGACGAAATCGGGCGTCGCCGCCATGAACACCGGCAGCCGGTCGAAATCGTTGAACTCGGCGATGGTCACACCGATGCCGTCGGCTTCCGCGATCGCGTTGTAGGGCTCGACATTGGCCATGGCGTCGACGGTCTTGGCGGCCATGGCGGCGACCATGTCGTCGACGTTCATGCGGACTTCCTGATAGTCGCCCTTCTTCAGTCCGGCCTTGGGCGCGATCTGGTCGACGAAGATGTTGCCGGTGGACGACCCGGTCTGGTTGGCGACCTTCAGGCCCTTCAGTTGCTCGACCTTGGTGATGCCGAGATCCTTGCGCGCCAGCACGCGCGCGGTCTTGCCGACATATTCGATCATGGCGATGCCGACGAGGCCGCCTTTGTCGTGGCCGAGCGCGAGCGACGGGCCCGCATAGGTGCCCATGTCCACCTGGCGCGCGACCATCTGCTGCATGGTGAGGTTACCGGACGGCACCGCGAATTCCTCGAATTTGACGCCATGCTTCTCGAGCAGTCCGGAGCGCAGAAGATAGTAGGTCGGCATGCCCCACATGTTGGTCTGGTAGCCCTGCCGCACCGTATCGAGCGCCGCGTGCGCCGGCCGGAAACCCAATCCCGCCGTCAGCAGCCCGGCGCCACTTGCCGCCGCAAATTGGCGGCGCGTCAGTCCCTTCGAAATCGACATTGCATCCTCCCTGAGATTATTTCTTCGTCATTCCGGGACACGCGCGACGCGCGTGGACCCGGAATCCAGAAGCAAGCACAGCATGTCTGGCTGGATTCCGGGTTCGCTCGCTTTGCGAGCGCCCCGGAATGACGAGCTGGTGCGTTGCTGCTTCATCACGCGGCCGCGTGGCCGTTGGCGGCCGCTTTCGCCGGCTCAGCGGCGCTCGGCTCGTGGCCGAGACGTCGCAGCAGGTCTTTTTGGCATTCCAGGAACTCGACGCTCAGCGGATCGCGCGGACGCGGCAGGTCAATTTTGATCTCGGCCTTCACTGTCCCGGGATGCGGGCTCATCACGATGACGCGGTCGGCGAGATACACCGCCTCGGCGACATTGTGCGTCACATAGATCACGGTCTTGCGGGTCTCGCGCCAGACATCGGCGAGCAGCCGCTGCATGTCGTCGCGCGTCATGGCGTCGAGCGCCGCGAAGGGCTCGTCCATCAGCAGCACCGACGGATTGTAGGCGAGCGCCCGCGCGATGGCGACGCGCTGCTGCATGCCGCCGGAGAGATGATGCGGGAACGAGTTGGTGAACTTCTCCAGCTTCACCAGGCGCAACTGCTCGCGCGCGATCTTGTCGCGCTCCTCGCGGCCGACGCCCTTCATCTCCAGCCCGAAGGAGACATTGCCGAGCGCCGTGCGCCACGGAAACAGTTGCGCGAAATCCTGGAACACCACGCCACGGTCCATGCCGTGGCCGTCGACCTTCTTGCCGCCGATGCGGATCTCGCCCGCGGCCGGCGCCAGGAAGCCGGCGATGATGTTGAGCAGCGTGGACTTGCCGCAGCCGGACGGCCCGACGATGCACAAGAATTCGGACGCCTCGATGTTGAAGTTCACGTTTTTCACACCGGGCACCTTGCCGCCCGGCGTGTCGTAGACCAGCGTCACGTCGCGAATTTCAATGGGTACCATGCCAGCCTGCCGCCTTTTCCGTCGCCGCCCAAATGTATGAACACCGCACGCAACCGCGCATTCGCTAGCCCTTCGCCGCGCGCACCATGCCCCAGCGCTGCACGGTGGCCTTCTCGATCGAGCCGAACACCATGCGCTCGAACACGAAGCCGATCACGCCGATCACGATCAGCGACGCCAGCATCACGTCGGCGTTGAGGAATTCCTTGGCGTCGAAGATCACCCAACCGAGCCCCCAGTCGGACGCCGCGATCATCTCGGCGCCGATCACGCCGATCCATGCGCGCAGAAAGGCTTGCCGCATGCCGGTGATGATGAAGGGCGAGGCGCCGGGGATGATCACCTTCCAGAACAGGCTGTGCTCGTTGGCGCCCATGGCGCCGGCCGCGCGCAGCCATAAAGGATTGACCGAACGCACACCTGACCAGGTGTTGAACACCATCGGAAAGGTCGCGGCGTAGAACACGATCAGGATCGTCGTGAGATTGCCGATGCCGAACCACAGCATGAATAGCGGGACCAGCGCGAACGATGGGATCGGCATCAGCGCGCTCACCAGCGGCAGGAAGAAGCCTTCCACCGCGGAAAACCGCGCCATCAATATGCCGAGCGGAATGCCGACCGCGACAGCCAGCCCGAAGCCGAACAGCACGCGATAGAGCGTGGCGGCGGCGTGCTCGATGATGCTGCCGTCGATGATCATGCCGTAGAGCGTCACCGCGACGGTCGGAATGGTGGGCAGCAGCACCGCCGGAAAGGCGCCGCTGCGCGCGACGATCTCATAAACGGCCGCGGCCGCGAGAATAGTGAGGCTGCCGCGGATGAACGAGCGCATGCTCTTTCCCTGCTCGCTCATGCGGCCACCATTCCCCAGCGCACGACGGTGTAGTTCTCGATCTTCTGGAACACGAGCTTCTCGAGCACGAGACCGATGACCGCGATCACCACGATGCCGGCGAGCATCGCGTCGGTGTTGAGGAACTTGCGCGCGCCGAAGATCAGCCAGCCGAGCCCCCACGGCACGGCGGCGAGCATCTCCACCGCGACCAGGATGCGCCAGGCCTGCGCAAGCCCGAGCCTTAAGCCCGTGAGGATATAGGGCAGGGCGCCGGGGAGTATCACATAGCGGAACATCTTGCGGTCGTTGGCGCCCATCGATAGCGCCGAGCGCAGCCAGATTTCCTTCACGGCCTTCACGCCGGTCCAGCTGTTGAAGATGATCGGGAACGCCGAGACGAAGCCGACCAGCAGCACCGCCGACACGTTGCCGAGACCGAACCACAGCAGGAACAGCGGCGCATAGGCGAGGCCGGGGATCGGCGCGCAGATGCTCACCAGCGGCAGGCAGATGTCCTCGGCGCGGCGTGAGCGCCCCATCAGCACGCCGATGACGACGCCGAACACGGCCGCGAGCGCGAAGCCCGACAGCAGCCGGATCACCGTCTCGATCGCGTGATGCGGCAGGATGCCGGATACCGTGAGTTGCACGAAGGTCGCGGCGACGGTCTCGAGCGTGGGAAACAGCTTCTCCGGGAACAGGTGGGCACGGGCCACGATCTCCCAGAGGACGCCGACGACGAGGAACGGGAAAACGTTACGCCAGATCACGCGCAGGCGTTCGCCGGCGCGGTTCGCTGCGCGGCCGTCGATACCGCCGACGGCAATGGTGCTGACAGCATCCTGCATGGGTGCCCGCATCCTCCCTATGTTTATGCCGCCGGCCGCTTGGTGGGCCGTTGCGCGGTAGGCCTTGGTAGGCCGCCCTTGTTCGCAGGATAGCCGTTTGAACGCGGACCACAAGCATGGCCGCGGCGTAGGTCGTCTTGCCCCCGGATAGTGTTCCGCCTCTGGCGAAATTGCCGGAGAACGGGTAAAGGCGCGGGCACGATGGCGTTGACGCCGCAAAACTGTTTCAACGGGAGAGTTTCGGGATGTCGAAGAATGCACAAAAGATCGGCTGGATCGGCACCGGCCGCATGGGCGCGCCCATGGCCGAGCGGCTGCTCAAGGCCGGCCACGATGTGACGATCTGGAACCGCACCCGCGCCAAGGCCGAGCCGCTCGCCGCCAAGGGCGGTAAGATTGTCGACAAGCTCTCCGACCTCGCGGGCTGCGATATTGTTTTCTCCATCGTCTCCACCGGCAAGGACCTGGAGCAGGTTTATTTCGGCAAGGACGGCGTGCTCTCCGGCGGCAAGACGCCGCCGCTGGTCGTCGACTGCTCGACGATCGCGGTCGAAGAATCTGCCGACATCCGCAAGCGCCTGACGGAGCGCGGTGCCGAATATGTTACCGCGCCGGTCTCTGGCAACGCCAAGGTGATCAAGGCCGGCAAGCTGTCGTCGGTCGTCTCGGGTCCGGAAGCGGCCTGCAAGGCGATGATGCCGCTGATGGAAGTCGTGGCGCCGCAGGGCGTGTCTTACGTCGGTGACGGCGAGCTCGCGCGCGTCTGCAAGATCGCGCACAACGTCATGCTCGGCGTGGTGATCGAGAACCTGATCGAGATCACGTTGCTGGTGAACAAGATGGGCGTGCCGCGCCACGCCTTCCTGAACTTCCTGAACAACGGCGTCATGGGCTCGATGTTCACGCGCTACAAGTCGCCGGCGCTGGTCAATCTCGATTGGACCACGACCTTCACCCCGGAGCTACTGCGCAAGGACCTCGAGCTCGGCCTCGATCTCGCCCGCGAGGTCGACGTGCCGATGCCGGTGACGGCTGCGACGCGCGAAGTGCTGCAGACGCATTTCGGCGCCGCCACGCTGCAGAAGAATCCGGAAGAGTACCTGCAGAAGGATTTTGCGGCGTTGATCGAGACCATGGCGCTGGCCGCCGGCATGAAGCTCGAGTCGGAAAACAAGAACGTCCCGACGGGCCTGGAGCACTGAGCTTCATTGCACGCTGCTGATTGATGCATCATGCCCCGCGCAAGCGGGGCATGATTTTTTTGTAAGTGAGGCCATGCCGCTCGCTCTGTTCCCCTCTCCCCGTTTTACGGGGGAAGGGTGGCGAGCGTCTGCCCACTCGCCCATTATTATTGCTCCGCTGGCGGGAAACCGGCAGTCCTGGTATGGCCTCGGCGAATAGCCGGCCTGTCTGGAACCGGATGACCCCAGCGGGTATAAAGCCGGCCAACGGACAGCGCCAATCGCGAGGAGAACGCCTATGGATCAGACCGTCAGAAAAATCAGCGCCGAAGACATCAACCCGCGTCACAACTGGGGCCGCGCCCTGCCGTCTCTCGGCATCATGGGCGTCGACTTCGAGGAGCGCGTCGATTACCGCCGCCTGCACCGCTACCGCCTCGGCCGCGCCAAGCAGGCGCTGGAGAATTCCGAGCTCGGCGCCCTGCTGGTGTTCGACGTCAACAACATCCGCTACCTGACCTCGACCAAGATCGGCGAGTGGGAGCGCGACAAGCTCGCCCGCTGGGCCCTGCTGACCCGCACCGGCGAGCCTATCCTGTGGGACTTCGGCTCTGCCGCCATCCATCACAAGCTCTACGCGCCCTGGCTCGAGCCGCAGAACTGCAAGGCCGGCCTGATCGGCCTGCGCGGCACCGTGCAGCCCTCATTTGGCCTGATGAAGCGCCACGCCGAAGAGATCGCCTCGATGCTGAAGGAAGCCGGCGTTGCCGACATGCCGGTCGGCGTCGACATCATCGAACCGCCGATGATGTTCGAGCTGCAAAAGGCCGGCGTGAAGGTCGCGGACGGCCAGCAGATCATGCTGGAGGCGCGCGAGATCAAGTCGCAGGACGAGATCGCGCTCCTGAACCGCGCCGCGGCGATGGTCGACGGCGCCTATCACATGGTCAACGAGGAACTGAAGCCGGGCGTGCGCGAGAACGACATCGTCGCCAAGGTGAACGAGTTCCTCTACCGGCACGGCTCCGACGACGTTGAAGCGGTGAACGCCATCTCCGGCGAGCGCTGCAATCCGCACCCGCACAACTTCACCGACCGCCTGATCCGCCCCGGCGACCAGGCCTTCTTCGACATCCTGCAAGCCTTCATGGGCTACCGCACCTGCTACTACCGCACCTTCAACGTCGGCCGCGCCACGCCCGCGCAGCACGATGCTTACAAGAAGGCGCGGCAGTGGCTCGACGACGCCATGGAGCGCATCAAGCCCGGTGCCTCGACCAAGTACATCGCCGAGGCTTTCCCGACGGCGCAGGAGTTCGGCTTCCCGGACGAGATGTCGGCTTTCGGCCTGCAGTTCGCGCACGGCCTCGGCCTCGCGCTGCACGAGCGGCCGATCATCTCGCGCGTGATCTCGATGGAGCACCCGACCGAGATCAAGGAAGGCATGGTGTTCGC
>DATDMA010000231.1:0-2731 GCA_036519015.1 Pseudolabrys sp.
ACACTTCGGCGCCAAGCTGCACCGCTCGGATGACGAGGGCAAAAGCTGGAAAGAGCTTGTGGCCCCGGCATTCGCGCCAGATGCGTCGGGCGAGCCGACGCTGTTCCAGGTGTGGACGCTTCAAGCCGGCGGCGCCGACGAACCGGGCCGGCTGTGGGCCGGCGCCATTCCCGCCGGGCTGTTTCGTTCGGACGACCGCGGCGAAAGCTGGCAGCAGGTCATGCCGCTGTGGAACGTGCCCGAGCGCGCCAAGTGGTTCGGCGGCGGCTATGATGAGGCCGGCATCCATTCCATCTCGCCCGACCCGCGCGATTCCAAGCGCGTCTTTGTCGCGATCTCCTGCGGCGGCGTGTGGGAGAGCGCCGATAGCGGCGACACCTGGAGCCTGCAAGGCGAGGGGCTGGTCGCGGCCTATATGCCGCCGGAGCAGGCGGGCGCGCGCGAGAGCCAGGACCCGCACCGCGTCGCGCGCTGCGCCGCCGCGCCCGACACGATGTGGATGCAGCATCACAACGGCATCTTCCGCTCGACCGACGCGGGCGTCACCTGGACGCAACTCACACTGCCGGGCGACGACTTCGGCTTCGCCGTTGCAGCGCATCCGCGAGAGGCGGGCACCGCCTGGTTCGTGCCTGCGATCAAGGACGAATTGCGCGTGCCGCGCGGCGGCGCGCTCGCGGTGACCCGCACGCGCGACGGCGGCAAGACGTGGGAGACGCTGAGCAAGGGCCTGCCGCAACGCGACGCCTACGATCTCATTTACCGGCACGGCCTCGATGTCGATGATAGCGGCACGCGGCTCGCCATGGGTTCGACGACCGGCAATCTGTGGGTGAGCGATGATGCCGGCGAGGGCTGGCAGCTCATCAATGCGCACCTGCCGCCGATTTATGCTGTGAAGCTGTATTAGAATATTGAGCGCGCCTCTCGCATCACGCACTGCGTCCGTCCCGTCACCCTGCGCAGTGTTGCGCTGCTGATACGGGGCCTTAAAGAATCCGGAAGTTGTGACGGTGCCGGGTCTGCAGCGCAACATTGCATGTTGCGCAGCGCCCGGGACACGCGGCTGTTGCTACAGATGCTGCGGCGTGCCGGGGTCCGAGATCACGTGCCGGGCGACGAGCCTGTTCCAGATGAAGAGCACGATGATGGCGCCGATCGTCGCGGCGATGAACCCGGCTCCCTGGTCGGCCCGATACCAGCCGATGGTCTGGCCGATGAACGTCGCCAGGAATGCGCCGACGATGCCGAGCACCACCGTGAGGATGAAGCCGGACGGATTGTTAGGACCCGGCGACACCAGACGCGCGATGATGCCGGCGACAAGACCAACAAATAAGATCCACAGCATGTTTTGCCCCTTCGAGTCTGCATGACATCCGGCGATGAGCGCGGCGCGGCCTGACCGGCTGCGCCCATCTCCGGCAGAACGTGGATGCGTCAGACCATCCGCGACACTTCATCTTCGGTCGGAACGCGGCCATGCGGCGTCATTTGATCGACGAGGCTGGGCAATTGCCGGCTCAGGTCGTGCAGCACGTCGACCTTTGAGATCCCCGCCTGTTCCGCAAGCGAGTTCAGCGTGTCGGAGCCGATCGCATGTTCGAGATCGTTCGGCGAGATGTCTTTGTTCTGGCCGGTGCCGATCCACGATTGCGCGACGTCGCCGTGGCCGCTCTGATCGAACTGTTTGAGGAGACTGTTGAGGCCGCCGGAGAGAATGCTGCCGGCCGCGCCGCCTGCGAGCAGGCCGCCCAGTCCGCCGAGCCCACCTTGCAGCATGTCACCGAGGCCGCCGCCAGGCGCGCCACCGGAAGCGGTCTGTTGCTGCGCGCCGCCAAGAGCGGTGCGTGTGCCGCCTTGTGGCGGAGCGGCGGCCGGCGCCGCGTTCGGCTGCGTGCCGCTCATGGAATTGTAGGCCTTGTACGCGAGCAGTGCGAGGAGACCCATCGTGATCGGCGACATGCCGCCACGGTTCGGATCGGTTTGTCCACGCGGTCCGTTCTGCATTCCGTTGAGAATATCGAGCAAACCCATCGTCCGCCTCCTGTCGATGTGCTTCCCCCGAAGGCCTCCAACCATACGGCGTCAACGAGATGGCAGGTGAGGCGACGCATAGACGCGCCATCACGTCCGCGTGACGGAACTATGGGCGCGCAGATCGCGTGATGCGCAACGGTTTGATGTTTGGAATGCGAAACGGACGGTGCGCGTCGCCGGATACCTCCTGCGGAGTACCTAAGTGCTCTCTAAAGAGGGAGCGGGATACTCCCTGTCAAAGAGGAGATCGTGCCGCTACTTTCAATGGCAAACAAACGCTCGCGGTGTGGAGGGCGGTATGCCGGGACCGATCTGCGACGTGCGGGCGCTGCGTCTGGTTTTGACGGCTGTCCTGGGCTTGATCGTCACGGCGACAAACGACGCATCGGCGCAAAATCCATTTCCGATTACGCCCGGAATTGCGGTCGGCACCCGTTTGGGGGTTATTCCAAACGCGGGCCAGGCGAATGTGCACCCGGCTTCAAACGGGATCGTGGCGCTGTTGATGGACGTCACGTCTCCCGTCGGCATGCGCAATTACAGCCTGTGGCAGGATCAGCCCGCGGGCTCGCTGCGCCGCTACAGTTCGCCCAATTGGACGAGCGAAAAGCTCGGCCAGGTGTTTGGCATTGCGTTAGGCGATCCGGCCTCGTCGGACATCTTCGTCTCAGCGACCGCGATCTACGGAGCC
>DATDMA010000232.1:0-2147 GCA_036519015.1 Pseudolabrys sp.
ACCGGTCTGAAGGTCGGCCACGCCACGCGCTCGATCGACGAATGCATCCGCCAGGCGAAGGCGGACATGACCATCCGCACCGCCATCCTCGAATCGCGTTTCCTGCTCGGCGACCACGCGCTGTTCGACCAGATGACATCGCGCTTCGACAACGAAATCGTCCGCAACACCGCGGCGGAATTCGTCGCTGCCAAGCTCACCGAGCGCGAAGACCGCCACCGGCGTAGCGGACAGTCGCGCTATCTGGTCGAGCCGAACGTCAAGGACGGCAAAGGCGGCCTGCGCGATCTCCATACATTGTTCTGGATCGCCAAATACGTCTATCGCGTGCACGAGCCCGACGAGCTGCTCAAGCGCGACGTCTTCGACAAGCGCGAATATCAGCTCTTCCGCCGCTGCGAGGATTTCCTCTGGTCAGTGCGCTGCCACCTGCATTTCGTCGCCGGCCGCGCCGAGGAACGGCTGTCCTTCGACGTGCAGCGCGAGATCGCGGTGCGGCTCGGCTACACCGAGCATCCCGGTCAGCAGGATGTCGAGCGCTTCATGAAGCACTACTTCCTGATCGCCAAGGATGTCGGCGATCTCACCGCGATCCTCTGCGCGGAGCTGGAATACAGCCACGCCAAGAGCGTGCCGGTGCTCAGCCGCGTGATGGCGCGCCTGCGTCCGGTGAAGCGCAAGGAGCTTTCCGGCACCAAGGATTTCATCGCTGAGAACAACCGCATCCTGTGCGCGCGCGCCAATGTGTTCGAGCGCGATCCGGTCAACCTGATCCGCATTTTCCAGCTCGCGCAGAAGCACAATCTCGCGTTTCACCCTGACGCGATGCGGGCGATGACGCGCTCGCTGCATCTCATCGACGCCGAGCTGCGGGACGACCCGGAAGCCAACAGTCTGTTCATGGAGATCCTCACCTCCAAGAACGATCCTGAGACTGTGCTGCGGCGCATGAACGAGGCCGGCGTGCTCGGCCGCTTCGTGCCGGCCTTCGGCCGGATCGTCGCCATGATGCAGTTCAACATGTACCACCACTACACGGTGGACGAGCATCTCTTGCGCTGCATCGGCGTGCTGGCGGAGATCGAACGCGGCGGCAATGCCGAGACGCACCTCGCCAACGAGCTGATCCACAAGATCCTGCCCGAGCATCGGTCCGTCCTCTACGTCACGCTGTTCCTGCACGACATCGCCAAGGGCCGGCCGGAGGATCACTCGATCGCCGGCGCGCGCGTGGCGCGGCGCCTGTGCCCACGCTTGGGGTTCTCCGCGGCCGACACCGAGACCGTCGCCTGGCTGATCGAGCAGCACCTCGTGATGTCGAGCGTCGCGCAATCGCGCGACCTATCCGACCGCAAGACGATCGAGAATTTCGCCGCGGTGGTGCAGTCCGCCGAACGGCTGAAGCTTCTGACGATCCTCACCACCGCCGACATCAAGGCGGTCGGCCCCGGCGTGTGGAACGGCTGGAAGGCGCAGCTCATCCGCACGCTGTATTACGAGACCGAGCCGGTGCTCACCGGCGGCTTCTCGGAGGTCAACCGCGCGCAGCGCGTCGCCATGGCGCAGGCCGAATTCCGCGATGCGCTGAAGGACTGGCCGCAGGACGCGCTCGACGCCTATATCGCCAAGCATTATCCGCCCTACTGGCTCAAGGTCGATCTCCCGCACAAGATCACGCACGCCAAATTCGTGCGCGACGCCGAGCTGGCCGACAGGAACCTCGCCACCATGGTCGGCTTCGACAGCGACCGCGCAGTGGCGGAGCTCACCGTGCTGGCGCCCGACCATCCCTGGCTGCTGTCGATCATCGCCGGCGCCTGCGCCATGGCCGGCGCCAACATCGTCGACGCGCAGATCTACACCACCACCGATGGACGTGCGCTCGACACCATCTCGGTGTCGCGCGAGTTCGACCGAGAGGATGACGAGCAACGGCGCGCCAAGCGCATTGCCGACTCCATCGAGAAGGCGCTGCGCGGCGAATTGCGTCTGCCCGACATGGTCGGCAAGCGCGCCGCGCCCAAGGGCCGCATCAAGGCCTTCGCGCTGGAGCCCTCCGTCACCATCAATAACCAGTGGTCCCATCGCTATACGATGGTGGAGGTCACCGGGCTCGACCGCACGGGCCTGCTCTACGAAATGACGGC
>DATDMA010000233.1:0-7275 GCA_036519015.1 Pseudolabrys sp.
CTGACGCAACTGCGGCAACGTTTCCCCCAGATCAAACCGCATTACTGGGTCACGGGAAAGAAGGCGGACGGCACCTACGATGTGAAATGGCTGACCCCGACGGCCGCCGAGATGGGCGAAGGCGACTGGAACTTCCCCGACGGCCGGTTTCTCGCCTACGTGCTAGCGCCGATGCACGCGAAGGGCGCGCCGCTCTTCATCGTGCTCAACGGCGCGGATGAAGCGGTCGACGTCACGTTTCCCGAATGGGCGGGCGCCGGCCAATGGCAATGCGTGCTCGACACCTCCAACGGCACGCCGAACGCGTCGGCGGGCAAGCCGCGCGAAACATGGAGCGCGCAGGCACGCACTGTTTTGGCTTTCGCGGGCGTGTCGTGAGTGCACAGCCACGCTTCGGTCCCCTGCTGGCAGCGGACGGCGTCACCTTTCGCCTATGGGCGCCGGCGGCGCGCACGGTGCAAGTGCTTCTCGATACGCCTGTCGAAATGATGAAGCGCGGCGACTGGTACGAAGCGCACGCGCCGGCTGCCGGACCCGGCACGCGTTATCGATTCAGAATCGATGACGAACTCGACATTCCCGATCCCGCGTCGGACTTTCAGCCCGAGGACGTGCACGGGCCGAGCGAGGTGATCGACCATCGCTACGCCTGGCAATGCTCCGACTGGAAGGGCCGGCCGTGGGAAGATGCCGTCTTCTCCGAGGTGCATGTCGGCACGTTCACGCGCGCGGGCACGTTCCGCGCCATCATCGACAAGCTTGACCACCTCGCCGAGACCGGCATCACCGCGCTCGAGCTGATGCCTCTGTCGGATTTTCCCGGCCGCTGGAACTGGGGTTATGACGGCGTGCTCCCCTTCGCGCCGGACTCCGCCTATGGACGGCCAGAGGATTTGAAGGCCCTGATCGACGCCGCGCACGCGCGCGGGCTGATGGTCTTTCTCGACGTCGTCTACAATCACTTCGGGCCGGAAGGGAATTACCTCGGCCGCATCGCGCCCTCCTTTTTCTCCGACGCGCATACGCCCTGGGGCGGCGCCATCGACTATCGCCAGCCCATGGTGCGCGCCTATGCGATCGAGAACGCGCTGCACTGGCTGCGCGACTATCGCTTCGACGGCCTTCGGCTCGACGCTGTGCATGCGATCGTCACGCCGGGTGAGCCGGAGATCCTGCGCGAACTGAGCGAAGCGGTCGGCGCCTTCGCGCGAGAGAGTGGCCGGCACATCCATCTCGTCCTGGAGAACGATGACAACCGCGCGGAGCTTCTGGCGCCTGACGAAGACCCACCCGCCGGCCGCTACCGTGCCCAATGGAACGACGATTATCACCATGCCTGGCACGTGCTGCTAACCGGCGAGAACGCCGGCTATTACCACGACTACGAAGACAGCACGCGGCTCGTGGCACGCACGCTCGCCGAAGGCTTCGCCTATCAGGGCGAGCCGTCGGCGCATCGCAAGGGAGAACGGCGTGGCGAGCCGAGCCGCCATCTGCCGCGCGCGGCCTTCGTCAATTTCATCCAGAACCACGACCAGATCGGCAATCGGCCGCTCGGCGAGCGGCTGAGCGTGCTGGCCGATCCCAAGGCGCTCGAAATAGCCCTGGCGGTGCTGCTGCTGCAGCCATCACCGCCGCTTCTGTTCATGGGCGAGGAATGGGGCGCGACCGAGCCCTTTCCCTTCTTCTGCGATTTCACCGGCGAGCTGGCTGACGCCATCCGCAACGGGCGCAAGCGTGAGTTTGCCGAGGCTTACGCCAAACACGGCGACGAAATCCCCGATCCGCTCTCCGGCGACACGCGTATGTCAGCGGTGCTCGACTGGGACGCGCTCGGCAAGCCGGAACATGCCAGGCGCCTTGAACTGACCCGCGCGCTGTTGGCTGCGCGGCGGCGCTGGATCGTGCCTCTGCTGCCGGCAATGACGGGCGGAGGCAGCGCAACGTTCGACGACGGCATCTTACATGCGACATGGCCGGCCGGCCCCGATAGCCTTTTGCTGTTGGCGAACGTCTCAAGCACGCCCACGCCTTGCCCTCCCATCGCCTGGGGCGACCAAATTTGGGGCGACGCGCCACCGCACGACCTTCCGCCTTGGTCGGTTTATGCCGCGATCGGAGGTGCGTGATGCCCCCCGCCGTGCCGCGCGCGACCTACCGGGTGCAGCTCACCAAGGATTTCGGCTTCGACGATGCCGCCGCGCTGGCGCCCTATCTCAAGGAGCTCGGCATCACGCATCTCTATGCCTCGCCGTTCCTGAAGGCGCGGCCGGGCAGCACGCATGGTTACGACATCGTCGATCACGACCAGCTTAATCCCGAGCTTGGCGGCGACGAGGCCTTTGCGCGCCTGAGCGACGCGCTCAAGCAGCATGATCTCGGACTGATCCTCGACTTCGTCCCCAATCACATGGGCGTCGGCCATGCCGACAATGCGTGGTGGCTCGATGTGCTGGAATGGGGGCAGCGCTCACCCTATGCAGCGGCGTTCGACATCGATTGGGACGCCCTGCCGCACCGTCGGCATCCCGGCGTCCTGCTGCCGGTTCTGGGCCGCGCCTATGGTGACGCGCTGCAGAGCGGCGAGATCGAACTGAAATACGACCCCACCGCCGGCAGCTTCGCCGTCTGGTCCTTCGACAACAAGATGCCGATCAACCCGCAGCGCTACGGCGAGATCCTGCGCACCGTCGTGGCGGCGGCCGACGCAGCGAACGAGCCCGCCGGCCGGACGCTGATCGAGCTGGCCGATCACTATCGCGATCCGAGCGAGCCGTCCTACCGCGAGGCGCCGGAGCTGAAGCGGCGCCTTGCCGTGATCGACGGCGCCGACGCGGTCATCGCGCGCGGGCTTGTGGCCTATAGCGGCGACACCGAGCCCGGCGCCGCGCTCCTGCACCGGCTGCTTGAACGCCAGAACTATCGCCTCGCCAATTGGCGCGTCGCCTTCTCGGCGGTGAACTACCGGCGCTTCTTCGACATCAGCGATCTCGCCGGTTTACGCGTGGAGGACATTGCGACCTTTCGCGGCATCCACACGCTCGTCTCGCGCCTGATCGCCGACGATCGGTTGCAGGGGCTTCGCCTCGATCATATCGACGGCCTGCGCGATCCCGCGCAATACACCAGCCGGCTGAGCCAGCTCATCCGCAAGCTGCGCCGTCAATCGCAGCAGCGCGGCCCGTTCTATGTGATTGTCGAGAAGATCCTCGCCGATGGCGAGGACATGCCGCGCTTTCCGGCCGTGGCCGGCACCACCGGCTATGAGTGGCTCAACGTCATCAGCCGCGTGCTGGTCGCCGGTGACGGCCTCGATCCCCTCGAGCGCACCTGGCGCGATTTCACCGACGAGCGCACGGACTTTCGCGACATGCTCGACCGCGCCAAGCTGCGCGTCATCGACAGCATGCTGGCGAGCGAGTTCACCGTGCTCGGCAATGCGCTTTCGCGCATCGCCGCGGGACATTTCAGCACGCGCGACTTCACGGTCGATCGCCTGCGCGCGGCCTTGCAGCTCTATGTGATCGAGTTCCCGGTCTATCGGACCTACGTGACCGCCGCCGGCGCCTCGCCCGAAGACACGCGCACGATCGAAGGGGCGATCGCGCGCGCCCGCGCTCGTTGGACCGGCCCCGACCCTGAGATCTTCGACTTCCTGCGCGCCGCGGTGACCCTTCATCTGCTCGACAATGGCGCCGGCTACAGCGCGCCGCGCGCGCGCAATTTTGCGCTCAAGCTGCAGCAGTTCACCGGGCCGCTGATGGCCAAGGCCATGGAGGACACCGCCTTCTACCGCGACCATCGGCTGCTCGCGCTCAACGAGGTCGGCGGCGATCCGGCGGTCGGCGCACTGTCCCTCCCCGAGTTTCATGAACGCCAGCGGCGCCGGGCCGAGACCGCGCCCGACGGCCTCACCGCCACCGCGACGCACGACACCAAGCGCGGCGAGGACGCGCGGGCGCGCATCCTGGCGCTATCGGAACTATCCGGCGAATGGGAAGAAGCGGTGAAGGATTGGCGTGGCCGGAACACGGCGCTTATCCGCCACGAGGACGGCGCGCGGCGGCCGAGCGCGGCGCACGAATACATGCTCTATCAGGCGCTGATCGGGGCCTGGCCAGACACCATCGACGAGACCTTCGTCAAGCGCACGCAGGCCTATGCGCTCAAGGCCGCACGCGAAGGCAAGCAGCAGACGAGCTGGACCAGTCCCGACGCCGGCTACGAGAAGGCGCTGGAGGATTTCGTCCGCGATCTGCTCGACGACAAGCTCTCGGCCGGCTTCATCGCCTCGTTCGACCAATTCGCTGCGCGCACCAACCTGCTCGGCGCGCTCAACGGACTGTCCCAGCTCGCGCTGAAGAGCCTGTTGCCGGGTGTGCCCGATTTCTACCAGGGAACGGAACTCTGGGATTTGTCTTACGTTGATCCGGACAACCGGCGCCCGGTCGATTTCACCGCGCGCGCCGGTCAATTGCCGCACGGCGCGGTCAATTGGTCGGAGTTCTCTAAGCACTGGCACGACGGTCGCATTAAGCTCGCGGTCACTCAGAAATTATTGCTGTTACGCGGGGAACTTTCCGACCTGTTCCGATACGGAACCTATGAGCCGTTGCCGGCAACGGGACCACACGCGAATCACGTCATCGCCTTCGCGAGAAGCTGGAAACGACAGCACCTGATCGTTGCCATCGGGCGGCATTTTGCGCCGCTCACCAATGGCGGCAGGAACTGGCCGACCGGCTGGAATGCGACAATCGAATTGCCGCCTGAGAGCCGCTACGCGGACGCACTCGGCACCGCGCCCGGCGAGATTACGGGAAAAATCGACATTTCTGCCCTCTTCGCCACAGTTCCACTCGCAATCCTGCATCGCGTTTAGGCCCTGATAAGGCGGACTTTTTTGCACATCCATTCGTCGCACCGCAGGAACCTTTGCGACCAAATTCCGTTTGCTCTGTGTCGCGGGCGGCGACTTGAACTGATCCGGGGAGTCTCATTTGGATATAGTCGTATCCAATCGTGTAGCGCGGGCAACCTGCGATGCACCGATGATCGGCGGTCTGGCCGCCGCACTGCTTCCGGCGGTGAAGAAGTCCGGCGTTGTTTGGTTCGGTTCCAGCGGGCGTCAGCGCAAGCTGTCACCCGGCGCGGCGCCGCTAGTGCAAGTGGAAACTTACGGGCGCGGAACCATCGCCACCATCGATCTTCCGGAACAGCATTACACCGGCTTCTACGAAGGCTACGCCAATTCGACGCTGTGGCCGCTGCTGCATTCGCGTACCGATCTGTCGCGCGTCCGCACGTCGGACTTCGCGGACTATTGCGAAGTGAACGCCTATATGGCGCGCACGCTGGCGGCCTTCGGCGGCGCCGACTCCACGTTCTGGATTCACGATTATCATTACCTGACGCTGGCGCGCGAACTGCGCAAGCTTGGCATCACGCGCGAGATCGGCTTCTTCCTGCATACGCCGTGGCCGCGCCGCGGCGTCATCACGAAGCTTCCGCAATTCCGCGAGCTCGCCAACGCCATGCTCGCCTATGACCTGATCGGCTTCCAGACCGATCAGGATCGCGACAACTTCGCCGACCTGCTGCGCAATGAATTGCGCGTGGCCGGCACCGACCTGACGTTTAAGAGCCATTACGGCACCTGCCGGCTGGCGACCTTCCCCATTGGCATCGACGCGCAGGAATTCGCCGCTCACGCGCAGCGCGCAGCCGACGATCAGGATGTGCAGCGTCTTCGGGCTAGCCTCGGTGGATCGAACCTCGTCATCGGCGTCGACCGCGTCGATTATTCCAAGGGTCTTGTCCTCCGCATCCAGGCTTTCGACCGGCTGCTCACGCAGCATCCCGACCTCAAGCATCGGCTCTCGATGCTGCAGATCGCCGTGCCGTCACGCACCGGCATCGACACCTATCGCGACCTGCAATGCGAAGTGGCTGAGATGGTCGGCGAAGTGAACGGCCGTCACGGCGAAATCGACTGGACGCCGATCCGCTATCTTAACAAGGCCTTCTGCCAGTCGACGCTCGCCGGTTTCTACCGCGCGTCCGCGATCGGGCTGGTGACGCCACTGCAGGACGGCATGAACCTTGTGGCGAAAGAATACGTGGCCGCGCAGAACCCCGAGTCCCCGGGCGTCCTGGTGCTGTCGAAATTCGCTGGCGCGGCCTGCGAACTCGACGCGGCGCTGCTGGTCGATCCGAACGACGTCGACGGCGTCGCGCAGCAGATCGTGTCGGCGCTGGCCATGCCGCGGGCGGAACGACGGGCGCGCTGGCAACACATGATGGACACGCTGCTGCAGAACTCGATCCACAGCTGGTTCAGCGAGTTCCTGCAAGAGCTCAAGGCGCCGCAGCACAACGTGTTGCCGATCGCGCACGCCAAGGTCGCCTCGATGCATGCGGGCACGCGCGACCGCGGCGTCGCCGCTCATCACTGACGTGAAGCCGGTGATGCCGGGCAAACGCCTCCAGTTCGATGAAGAGACCTGGGCCTCGCTCGATCTTCTGACGAAAGACCGAATGATGAGCTTTCAGGAATTGGCTGACGAGGCATTCCGCGATGTGCTGAAGAAGCACGGGCGGCCGGCAAGCCTGAAGGAGGCGCTGCGCAGAAGCGCCGGCGTCTCCGCCGACGTGGTGCCGTTGCGGCGCAAGAAGAAAACAACGAAGCGGCGCAGGGCTTGAGCCTTCGTCTTATTCCTCCCCCGCTTGCGGAGGAGGGGATAAGCAAGCGTCTTGCTCGATTCTCCGCTCATGCCCGCGGACGCTTGTAGCCTGGATGAGCGCAGCGAAATCCGGGATTCACACGGGCAAGCTTCGCCCCGGATTCCGGGCTACGGATTGTCTCACTGATTCAAATTTCAAAGAGGCTTAGCCAACGCTCCGCCGCCCGTATTGTTTGGAAGGCGCTGGGTGCGCCTGCATTCCAAGTACTTCTCCGCGTCGCCCGAAAAGAAGCGAGGGCGCGCGGGACGCCAGAGGTCCTGATGGACCCACGGACCTCGACGCCTCGCGACATCGAGGCTTGTCGAAGTCTGATAGTGCCGCAAGTCCGCCAAATCCTGAGGCGTCCCGCGCGCGGTGTTTGAGGCTTGCTCCGCATCGCCCCCGGTGGACGTACCTTTCAGGCGCCGCCTCGTTCAAAGGTGAGACGCCTATCCACCGCTCTAGAGCCCAAACGGTGCCCGGCACGTCTGACCGTGCTGGCGACCATCGTCAGTGGGGCTTGCGTGGCGTGCGGCTGGCACGCCGGGACGA
>DATDMA010000234.1:0-6576 GCA_036519015.1 Pseudolabrys sp.
TGCCCGAGGCCGTGCTCGCCAAGGTCCGCGCTCTGCCGCAGGTGCAGCAGGCCAAGCCGCTGCATTTCTGAGTCGTCATTCCGGGGCGCGGCCGGTCGGCCGCGAACCCGGAATCCAGAGCGATTGGACCCGGCTGCAAAAGCGGAAATACTTCGCTATATTGGTGCCTCACAGCATTGGGATCGCGTGATGGCCAGACCAATCGTCGTTCATGCAGACTGGGATCCGGAGGCCGCCGTTTGGGTCGCCACCACACAGGATTTGCGTGGTCTGGTCACAGAAGCGGAGTCGATCGAAGCGCTGAGGGCGAAGCTGCCCGGCATGATCCTCGATTTGCTCGAAGAGACGGGCACCGCCTTCGTCCCGTCACCCTGAGGTGCGAGGCCAGCATCGCTGGCCGAGCTTCGAAGGGCGACGGCCGGGGCGTATCAGCAAGTGTCGCTTCAGTGCCCGTTCATCCACCGATCTCGGGTTTACCCGAGATCGGATTATTAGGTGCGCAAGTCGGCTATGGCCGACTTGCGGTGGCTCGCGTGCTTCGCACGCTCGCACCTCAGGATGACGGATTGAGGCACTCAATTCCGCCTCACCTCACATCATCCCTCACCAACCAAGCTGCTGTCGTGGAACGCTCACCGTCGGCGTGAGCCGCTTGGATTCAATCCGAGCTTGGCCCTGGCCGCCGCGCCGGTGAATCTGATAGACAGCCCGCCGATGGTCGAAACTGGACAGGCGGAACATGTCGAAACAGGCAATGCGCGAGGAAGCCGAACGGCTGATCAAAGAGGCGATGGAGAAGAAATCCATCTCCGTGAAGCAGGGCGCGACACGTATCGAGACGAAATGCGGAAAATGCGGTGCGCCGAACCGCATCTCGGCGGCTCCCGGGCAGGGTCGCGTGGAATACGCGTGCAAGGAATGCGGACACAAGCAAAAGGCCTTGTGAACGGGGCAAGCCGTTCGCGGAGGGCCACGGAAAGCCGCTGATCACCGGCCTTCAAAAGCCGGCGAAAGATGGTTAAGCTTGAGTCATGACCAAGCTGTTGGAAAAGGCACTTGAGGCGGTGCGCCTGTTACCGCCCGAGAATCAGGACGAGATCGCCCGTGCCATGCTGACGCTGGCGGGCGAGGGACCCGCTCCGGAAGAGATCGATCCCGCGCACCTGCCCGATGTGCTGGAAAGTCTTGCGCAGGCGAAGCGCCGTGAGTTCGCGACCGATGCCGAAGTCGAAGCCGCGTTCCGCCGCTTCGACCGATGAAACTTCGCTTCACACGGCGCGCCACCGAAAATCTCACCGAAATTGCCGATTACATTCACGAGCGCAACCCCGTCGCCGGCCGCCGCGTGCAGGCGGCGATCTACGAAGGCCTGAGGAATCTGCTCTTGTTTCCTTATGCGGGACGACCGCAGAAGATCGAAGGCGTGCGCAAGTTCGTTACGCACCGCTACCCCTATCTCATCTATTACATCGTCGACGAAGCTGCGGCGGAAGTTGTGGTCCTCAACGTGAAGCACCCGGCTCGCGAACGGGACCATGAGGATGCCTGAAACGGTATCGCGCCCGCACCCCTTGACGCCCGCCGCGCTATCGGCGTGACTGCCGGGGCATCCCTGAGAGCCTCTCACCATGGCCGGCACGCGTCTCTCCATCCGCATCGATCTGGCGACCGGTGCCCGCATCGGCCCGGGCAAGGTCGCGCTTCTCGAAGCCATCCGCGCGACCGGCTCGATCTCGGCGGCCGCGCGCTCGCTCGATATGTCGTATCGGCGCGCCTGGCTTCTGGTCGAGGAGATCAATAACGCGCTGCGCGAGCCGGCGGTCACTGCCGCCACAGGAGGGCGCAGCGGCGGCGGCGCGGTGGTCACGCCGGTCGGCGAACAGATTGTCGCCCTCTACCGTGCAGTCGAATCGCAGGCGCGCGTCGCCGCCAGCGATGAATTCCGGGCAATCGGCAGACTCATCCGCCACGATAAGGCGTGACTTCAATGCACGCGCGACGTCGCAAGCGCATCGTTTTTTTCCTCGGGCTCATCGCCGCCGTGATCGCGTCCGGTCGCCAGCGTCCAGCCTAACGAGCGGCAGGCCTCAGGGGGCACTGCGAACGAGACTTCGAAGCCGTCGCAGGTTGTCAGTGTCAGGATCAGGCCGTCGCGGCCCTCCGGGATCTCGGCCGTCCATTCGCCGAGCGGAAACACGTAACGGGATTCGGGATTACCACTGATCGACCTGATGGCGCGGGTCAGCAGGCGTGGCAGGGTCATCGCGATCGATTGTGCCTGGTCGAGGGGCACGTCGAGCGCTACGGCCGCTCCCGTGTCATCGATCAGGTTGAGCGTGATGCACCCGCCGCCTTCGGTGACATCGCAGGTGGTCAGTTTCTTGGTGTGGATCTTCATCCTTGTCTCCGTCCTCGGTCTCAGGGCAGTGAGGAAACGCAGATAGCGCGGCCGAGGCTGGCGGCCTCGGCCTTGCCGATCGCGCACCGGCCTAGCGATATATATCATCGGATACAACGGCGGCAATGCGGGAATCGCGTCCCTGCGCCTCTGCGGGCGCAGGGCGGCTATCCCCAGGCGCGCGTGCGCGCCTCACCAGCGCCCCGTTTCGACCAAAAACCGGAGTAGGATCAACCTGTTGACGGCGCCGATCGGGGGGCGCCGCCGAACGCCCTGCGCCTTGCCTCCGCCGCCTGCTTCCTTTATCCGAAGGTGCACTTGGCCGGCGGCACCCGGTCTGTGCGTTTTCGGGGGCTAACGGCCGGGGAAGGGTCTGATGGCGAACGTTGTGGTAGTGGGGTCGCAGTGGGGCGACGAGGGCAAAGGCAAGATCGTCGATTGGCTCTCTGAGCAGGCCGATATCGTCGTGCGTTTCCAGGGCGGCCATAATGCCGGCCACACGCTGGTCATCGACGGGGTCACCTACAAGTTGTCGCTGCTGCCGTCCGGCGTCGTGCGCGGGGGCAAGCTGTCCGTCATCGGCAACGGCGTGGTGATCGACCCGCAGGCGCTCATCGACGAGATCGCCGCGCTCGGCAAGCAAGGCGTTGCCGTGACCCCGGACAACCTGCGCGTCGCCGAGAACGCGACGCTGATCCTTCCGCTGTATCGCGAGCTGGAAGCGATCCGCGAGAACTCGCCGAGCCGCATCGGCACCACCAAGCGCGGCATCGGTCCGGCCTACGAAGACAAGGTCGGCCGCCGCGCCATCCGTTTCATGGATTTGGCGGACCTGCCGTCTCTGTCGGGCAAGATCGACCGGCTGCTGACGCATCACAATGCGCTACGCCGCGGCTATGGCCTTGCCGAGATCGCGCCGCAGACGGTCTACGATCATCTCGCGGCCATCGCGCCCAAGGTGCTGCCTTATATGGATTCGGTCTGGTCGCTGCTCGATGCGCGCAGGCGCGAGGGCAAGCGCATCCTGTTCGAGGGCGCGCAAGGTGCGCTGCTCGACATAGACCACGGCACTTCTCCTTATGTGACATCGTCCAACACCGTTGCCGGGCAGGCCGCCACGGGCTCGGGCCTGGGGCCGACCGCGATCGACTATGTGCTCGGCATCACCAAGGCCTACACCACGCGGGTGGGCGAGGGACCGTTCCCGACCGACCAGATGCACAACGAGATCGGCAAAACGCTGGGCGAGCGTGGCCGCGAGTTCGGCGTCGTCACCGGCCGCGCCCGCCGCTGCGGCTGGTTCGACGCCGTGCTGGTGCGCCAGACCGTGCGCACCTCCGGCATCGACGGCATCGCGCTGACAAAGCTCGACATCCTCGACGGCTTCGACGAGATCAAGGTCTGCGTCGGCTACCGTCTCGACGGCCGCGACATCGATTATCTTCCCGCCGGCGAGCAGGCGCAGGCGCGGGTCGAGCCCATCTACGAGACCATCGCCGGCTGGAACGAGCCCACGGCGCGGGCGCGCTCCTGGGCACAACTGCCGGCGCAGGCGATCAAATATGTGCGCCGCATCGAGGAGCTGATCTCTTGTCCGGTGGCCTTGCTCTCGACCAGTCCGGAGCGCGAGGACACCATCCTGATGAAAAACCCGTTCGAGACTTGATTGCCGAAAAAAGACATTAACGGGGGCCACCACCTACGGGATCATCCCGAAATTCGGGAATCTCAGGCATAATGACGCGCAATGGCTGACTATTACCCACTGATTGTCCGCGCCGTCGAGGGCCTCGACAAGAACACGGGCGAGAACCGTCGTGCTCTGTACGAGCGCGCGCGCACGGCATTGGTCAATCAGCTCCGCAGCGTCGATCCGCCGCTCGATGAAGCCGAGATCACCCGCGAGCGCCTGGCGCTCGAGGAGTCGATCCGCAACATTGAAGCCGCCGCGGTCAAACGCGCGCATCCGGAAGACGAGGCGCCGCAAACGCCAGAAGCGCCGGACGCGCCGCAGGACACGCCGCCCTCGATGCGCGACCAGGCGCTGCGCGATTTCCGCGGCGTCATGGCCGAAGTCGAAGGCCTGGGCGATGCCGCGGCCGAGGCGAACCGCTCGGCGCGCAACACTTACGATCAGGTGCCGGGCGACCGTCCGCCGCCGCCGCGCGAAGCCGAGCGCGCTCAAGAGCCGCCGCAGTACTTCGAGCCGCCGGACAACGGATCAGCGTCCGAACGCGCGCCGCCGCCTCCCTTTCGCCAACCGCCGCCATCGCTCGCAAAAAAGGCGCCTCCGCGCCCTGCGCAAAAACCGCCCGCGCCGAAGCCGCCCGCGCAAAAGCCGCCTTTCGAGCAGCCGGGCGCGAGCTGGCCGCCGCCGCCGGCTGAGGATTTCGAGGACGAGCAGGAGGTCTATGCGCGCCCGCCGCGCAACACCGGCCGCATCATCGCCATCGCCGTGGTCGTGCTGGCTCTGCTCGGCATCGGCGGCGTGGGCTACTGGCAGCGCGCTGCGATCGTGAACATGGTCGCGAGCATGCGCAGTGCGCCGGCGCCGAAGCCGCCGCAGCAGGCGCAACAGCCGGCCGGCACGCCGAAGATCGCCGACCGCATCGGGCCCTCCAGCGACAGCGGCGCGCCCGCCACCTCCAATGCACCGGCCGCGCAGGTGGCGCAGAAGGTCGTGCTCTACGACGAAGACCCCAACGATCCGCAGGGCAAGCGTTACGTCGGCTCGGCGATCTGGCGCACCGAGACGGTGTCGCCGGGGCCTGGGCTAGCGCCCGAGCTCGCCGTTCGCGCCGATGTTGAGATCCCCGAGCGGCGCATGCGCATGACCTGG
The DNA here is from genome assembly GCA_036519015.1 of Pseudolabrys sp. Taxonomy (GTDB): domain Bacteria; phylum Pseudomonadota; class Alphaproteobacteria; order Rhizobiales; family Xanthobacteraceae; genus Pseudolabrys. The sequence goes on from DATDMA010000234.1 coordinate 5,238, forward strand.
TCGCTCCGCCGCAACACCGACCGGGCGCTGCCGGCGAGCCACACCATCGAGATCATGTTCACCTTGCCGGCCGATTTCGATCAGGGTGGCATCGGCAATGTGCCCGGCGTGCTGATGAAGCAGAACGAGCAGGCGCGCGGAGTGCCGCTCGCCGGCCTCGCGGTGAAGGTCACCGACGGCTATTTCCTCATCGGCCTGTCGGCGGTCGATGTCGATCTGCAGCGCAATCTGCAAATGCTGAAAGAGCGCGACTGGTTCGACATCCCCATCGTCTACACCAACGGCAAGCGCGCCATCCTCGCCGTCGAGAAGGGCACGCCCGGCGCCCGCGCCTTCGAGGAAGCCTTCCGCGCCTGGGGGCAGTAGTCTTCTTGTCATTCCGGGGCGCGAGCCAACGGGTCCGCGCAAAGCGCGGCCCGATGACAGGCTCCGCGAGCGAACCCGGAATCCAGCGCGAAAGACTGAGTAAGCATCTGGATTCCGGGTCCGGCGCTCTCGCGCCGTCCCGGAATGACAGAGAGAGTTGGCGCGCTCACCCCTGCGCCGCCGCTCTCCCGCCGACCACGCCCAGCTTCACGCCGGCAACAAGCACCAGCGCCAGTGCCGCCGCGATCGTCCCAATCAGATAGGCCGACGCATAGCCCAGCATCGCGACGACGGCGCCCGTGCCAGGACCCGCGATCGCCAGCCCGATGTCGAAGAACGCGACATAGGCGCCCATCACCGAGCCACGGCTCGAGGCCGGCGCGCGCTTGACCACTTCGATGCCGAGCGCGGGAAACACCCGCGAGAAGCCGAAGCCGGTCAAGGCACAGCCGGCCAGCGCCACCAGCGGAACCGGCGCGCGCCAGATCATCGCCTGTCCCACGATCTCCACCACGAGCGAGACCAGCGCGACCGGCAATCCGCCGAGCCGGTCCGGCAAGTGGCCGAATAGCAGGCGCGACGCGATGTAGCCGACGCCGAAGCCGGTGAGCGCGAGTGAAGACCCGCTCCAGCCGCGCGCGGCGTAATCGAGCGCGATGAAGCTGCCGATGGCGCCGAAGCCGATCACGGCCAGAGCGAGGCCGAGGCCGAGTTCCCAGATCAGCCCGACCACTTTGAAGAACGCCAGGCGCGGCCCGGCGGCGCGCGGCGCCGACGGCATCGAAAGCCCGATGAAGAGTCCGAGCCACGGGACCACCACGCAGGCGAGAGCGAAGCCGCGAAAGCCGAAGGCGTGTTCGAGCACGGCGCCCAGCGGCGCGCCCGCCGCGATCGCGCCGTAGAGCGCGACGCCGATCCACACCATCACCTTGCCGGAATGCTTGTGGCCTGCGAGCCCGATCGCCGCGACGAG
>DATDMA010000235.1:0-8250 GCA_036519015.1 Pseudolabrys sp.
AGCCAGCCGGTGAATAAAAGGATCAGCACGACGAGCGCCGAAAGAGCGAGGCCCCAGGGAACCACCGAGGTCCAGGCGTCGCGCGTGTGGATCAGCATGTTGAGCGTCGCCAGGACCAGCGCCACGGCATTGCCGATCGCATACGGCCATGCCGGCGCCTGTTGGCGGATCAGCGGGCCGCGCAGGAAATCGATCAACCAGGCGAGCACGGTGAGCCAACCGATGACGACGCCGACGGTCAGCAGCCATGCCGAGAAGTCGGCCCACATCATGTCCGCGGTCCACCAATAGGTCAGATCGGACAGAAGCGTGCCGACGAAGCAGACGATCGGGAAAGGCAACAGTATCGGATGGATCGGATGGCCGATCCGGGTCGTGGAATGGGGTTTTTCACCGACCATCGAGAGTCCTTTCCTCAAGCCTTGCGGTCTGACTGTATGGCTCGACGTCGAGCAGCGTGCGGGCGGTGTAGTAGCCCTCTTTCAGCGCCGCCACTTGGCCCAAATTGCCGCGATTGCGCACGTTTTGCGTCATCCTCGACCCGTTGGGTCAGATGACGGTGCAAACAAGAAATATTCAGCAGCTTTCGTGACGAAAGCGACAAGTCGGTGCTGCGCCTATGACGGTAACTGGCTGCAAAACGACCGTTCACAATTGGCCAGCAAGCGGCGAAACTTGGTCGCGCGGTTCTTCAACGGGATCAAGCAGTGCCGCTGTGTCGCCACCTGCTACGACAAGCTCGCCGCCAACTATCTTGCCTTCGTCAAGCTCGCGTCTATCCGTCTGCGGCCGCGCCCTTATGAGTCCACGACCGACTAGGCCGACTTGGCTGCCAAAGCGGACAGCTCCGTCGCGTCGCCAACGGCGCTTTGATCCTGACCTTCATAGGCTCTCATGCGGGCATGGACGTCACGAAGATCCTCAATTGCCTGATCGAGCGGCTGCGTTGACGCGCCCCTGATCCTGGACACAAAGAGCTCCATCAGAGTCAGATTGAGCTTCACCCGCGTCTTGCCGTCGCGGCTTGCTTTACGATCCAGCCCTTCTTGTCGGCCGTAGTCGCTGGCGCGCTTCGGGCTGCACTCCATGAGGTCGGCCAGTTCACCGTAGGTCATCCAAATTTGGGGCATGAGGTCACCATTGCTGTTGATGGCAAGGTGACGCGACATGCTGAACAGCGCGTTGTCGCGGGCGAGGCAATTCAACAACTGGTTAGCAGAATGTTTCCTAGAAAAGCGACGCCTGCCCGTCGTCTTTCTTCTCGCGCTTGACGCGCGGAGGCTTCAGCTGCGGCGCGGCGGTAGCCGCAAGCTCGGGCTCGCCTGCAAAGAGGTCGAGCAGCTTGGGATTGTCATTGGCGGTGCGGTTGACCGCGGTCGACACCGGATAGGCCTCGAGCAGATCGTCCGGCGCGGGCGCGATCAGCGCCTCGGCGGTCTTGGCATCGACATGCGCGCCGTCGAGCCATAGATCGAAAGCGTCGGGCGGCACGATCACAGGCATACGATCGTGGATCGGCGTCAGCGTGCGGTTCGCGCGCGTGGTGACGATGGTGGCGGTGTCGAGCTCCTCGCCGTTGGGGCCGGTCCAGGTCTCCCACAGGCCGGCGAAGGCCAAAGGCGCGCCCGACTTCGCATGCACGTAGTACGGCTGCTTGGGGCCTTTGCTGCTTGCCTTCCATTCGTAGAAGCCATCGGCCGGGATCAGGCAGCGGCGGTACTTCATCGCCGCACGGAAGGCCGGCTTATCGATGACGGATTCGCCGCGCGCGTTGACGATCAGCGAGAAGGCCTTCGGGTCCTTCACCCAAGACGGCAGCAGGCCCCAGCGCATCAGCGCGAACTGCCGCTTGCCGTCGATCAGGCGCACGACGGCGATCGGCTGCGTCGGCGCCACGTTGTAGCGCGCCGGAAAATTCGGCTGCTCCTCGTAGCGGAACAGCGCGCGCAGGGCTTCCGGGGCCGAGGTGACGGTGTAGCGGCCGCACATATTCCGAAAATCCGATCTAACTCAGGGTTAAACGCACCTTAACCCGGACGAATAACACTGAGGCCAGTGGAGTTCGGACGGGTCCATGCAATATCAGGAGCGCGTCGGCGCCGCGCAAGCGGCCGGGATGCCGCGGGACGGCGAGCGCGCCGCCGCGGCGGGCCTCAATGACGCCAATATCAACCCGGCCACCGGGCTCGCCACCGACTACCTCAACCACTTCAACGAGGCGATCATGCTGCTCGACCTGCTGGCGAGCTGTCCCGATTGCCGCGACGATTTCCTCGACGATTTCCTGGCCTGGCGGCCGCTGAGCTATCGCGCGCATTTTGAGGCCTCGCGCTTTCAGGGGCGCGCGCTGGCGGTCGCCGCCTATGACGCCGCCGATCCGGCCATACGCGGGCGCCTCGATACGCTGGCCGACGCCATGACCGCCGTGCTAGAGGCGGCGCGCGCCGCGCTCCTTGCCGACCAGGCACCGGAAGCAATCGGCGCGGTGGCCGCCCGCGCCACCGATTTCCTCAAGCCGCTGGTGGCGCGCGCCGGCGTCGTGATCAACGGCGAGATCGATACGAGCCGTCGCGATGCGCCGCAGGCGATCATCGACGGGCTGATGAGACGGTAGGCTTCGTGAACGACACCCGCACTTACCCCGATCGACCTTATCTCGCCGTGAGCGCGGCGATCATCCGCGACGGCAAGGTGCTGGTGGTGCGGCGCGCGCGCAAGCCGGCGCTCGATCTTTACACGGTGCCCGGCGGCGTGGTCGAAGCCGGCGAGGCCTTAAGCGAGGCGGTCGCGCGCGAGGTGCGCGAAGAGACCGCGCTGGAGATCGAGGTGGGCGCGCTCGCCGGCCATCGCGAGGTGATCGTGCGCGACGGCGAAGGCCGGGCGGAGCGGCACTTCGTCATCCTCTGCTTTGCCGCGCGCTGGATCGCCGGCGAGCCCGTGCTCAACGAGGAGCTCGACGATGCGCGCTGGATCGATCCCGCCGAGCTCGCCGGAATGCGCACCACCGAAGGCTTGGCCGAGATCGTCGCCGCCGCCGTTGCGCAGCTTAACCCTCAAGGCTGAGGTCGTGCCTTGCGGTTGCCGTAACGTCGGCGCATATCCTTCCGCGACCAGCCCATGAAAAAGCTCCTCACCATAGGCTCGATCCTGCTCTGCCTCGCGCTGCCGGCGCAGGCCCAGGAAACCGCCCCTGCTCCCTTCGACGCCGACCTGCAACGGCTCGCCGAAATCCTCGGCGCGCTGCACTATCTGCGCGCGGTGTGCGGCACCAAGGAGGGGCCGAAATGGCGCAACGAGATGCAGGCCTTGATCGACGCCGAGGCACCGAGCGGCGAACGTCGCCGCAAGATCGTGGCCAGCTTCAATCGTGGTTACCAGGGTTTTCAACAGGCCTATCGCACCTGCACGCCGGCCGCGGACATCGCAATACGCCGATATCTCGATGAAGGCGCGCGCATTGCCCGCGATATCACCGCGCGTTACGCCAATTAGCGCGGTGTAATTAACCCTTTCTTTATTGTGGCCTATGGCGCGCACGCCCGCGTGCTAACGTCCTCCTCGGAATCGGGGCGGCGTCCTGATGGACGCGTCGGGCAAAAACACGAGACGAAAGCAACACTAGCAATGACGACAACGGACCGTTCCATTCACACGCGCGACCAGGTGCCTGAGCACGAGCAGAAGCGCGTCGCCTTGGGCTACCTTCAAGAAGCCTGGGCGGAAGCGCGCCTCGACGGCGTGGATGGCGACTGCCTGGCGCAGGCCAGCCTGTTCACGGCCCTTGCTGAATTCGTTTCCACCTATGGCGAAGAGGCCGCGGCCGCCTTCACCGAGGGTCTCGGTAAGCGCATCCGCAACGGCGAATTCTCGATCGACCTGGCGCGGCAGTAGCGCGGCGTGGTTTAACCCGGGCTCAACCGACCGGGATGTGCAAGCCGTAATAGCGCTCCAGCACCCTGTCGATGTGCGAGGGGAAGAACGGCTTCTTCAGGAACGCGAGCGCGCCGGCCGCATGCGCCCGGTCGGCAATGGCGTTGTCGACCGTCGAGGTCATCATGACCACGGCGACGCCCGGATTTTCGCGTTTGATTTCCGACAGGGTCTCGAAGCCGTTAAGGCCCGGCATGTTGTAATCGAGGAAGACCATGCCGAACGCGCCGGCGCGCAACTGATTGAGCGCGTCAATGCCTTCGGCGGCATCGTAGACATCGAGCGGGAAGCGACTTGCCGCCAGGATCTTGCGTACGATGCTGCGCATCGTGCCGGAGTCGTCGACGATCAGCACCCGTGTCGGGATCTTCGTGCGGATACAGATTTCGGCAAGCTTGCGCGCATCGTCCAGGCTGCTTGGCTTGGCGAGCATGCCGTCAGCGCCATCGACGCGGGCACTCGGATGCGCCGCGGACACGAACACCAGCGGCGTCGGCTTAACCGCGCGCGCGGCGGCGATCACGATGGCCTTGTAGGTATCCGGCATGTCGCCGTCCAGAACGCAGATATCGACGTTGCCTTTGGCGAGCGCTCGGGGCGCCAAGGGCGCGTCGATACCCGAAAAATCGACCGGGACGGACGCCAGCGCCGTGCCCTGGCGCCACAAGGCGCAATCCTGTTCGGAGGCTCCGATCACTAGCATGCGGAGCGATACAAGGTCGCCCATTCCCGTCCCTGCCCCCCGAGCCCCCGCTCGCCCCGCCAACCGAAGAGTGCGGTATTACATGCCGGCAACCGGTTGTATATGACGTCGCGAAACTGCGATGCCATGAAAAACGTCGCGTGAATTCTGGGGAAAACCTGTCGGCCGGTGAACGGTCGGCAACTTGGCACATAGAGGCGATTCCGCCAACAGCAGGATTAATGCCGGGCGAGGATGGCCCGGCCATGCGGGCTAGTTTGCCAGCGTCTCCTGGAAGCGCACGCGCTCGCCCTGGGCGAGTTCTGTGAGGCTGCCCTCCCACATCACCCGATGGCCGCGCACGAGCGTGCCGACCGGCCAGCCGGTCACCTCAAGGCCATTGAAGGGGGTCCAGCCGGCGCGCGAGGCCGTCCAGGCGTCGGTGATGGTCTCACGGCGCTTGAGGTCGACCACGGTGACGTCGGCGTCGTAGCCAACGGCGATGCGGCCCTTGGCGGCGATGCCGAAGACCCGCGCCGGGCCGGCGCTGGTCAAGTCGACAAACCGCGCCAAAGACAGCCGGCCGGCGTTCACATGGTCGAGCATGACCGGCACGAGGGTCTGCACCCCCGGCATGCCGGAATGCGACTTCGGGTACGGATGCGCTTTTTCCTCGCGCGTGTGCGGGGAATGGTCGGAGCCGATGCTGTCGATGACGCCCTGGGCAAGGCCGTGCCAAAGATTTTCGCGATGGGAAGCGTCGCGGATCGGCGGATTGAGCTGGGCCAGCGTGCCGAGGCGCTCGTAGCAGTCCGGCGCGGCCAGCGTGAGATGCGCGGGCGTCGCCTCCGCCGTCGCGATGTCCTTGTGATCGGCGAGGAAGGCGGCCTCTTCGGTGCTGGTCACGTGCAGCACATGCACGCGCTTGCCGGTCTCGCGCGCGAGCCGGATCAGGCGCTGCGTGCACAGGAGCGCGGCCGTTGAATCGCGCCACACCGGATGCGAACGCGGATCGCCCTCGACGCGCAAATTCATGCGGTCGCGCAGCCGGTATTCGTCCTCGGAATGAAACGCGGCGCGGCGGCGGATCGCTTCGAGCACCGCGCGCACGCCCTCGTCATCCTCGATCAGCAGCGAGCCGGTGGATGAGCCCATGAAGACTTTGACGGCGCAGGCGCCGGGCAGCCGCTCGAGCTCACCGAGATCGCGGGTGTTCTCGCGCGTGGCCCCGACATAGAAGGCAAAGTCGCAGTGCATGCGGTGATGCGCGCGCTTCACCTTGTTGGCCAGCGCCTCCGCGCCGGTCGTCGTCGGTTCGGTGTTCGGCATTTCGAAGACGGCGGTGACGCCGCCGAGCACCGCGCCGCGCGAGCCGCTCTCCAGGTCTTCTTTGTGGGTCAGGCCCGGCTCGCGGAAATGCACATGGCTGTCAATCACGCCGGGCAGCAGATGCAGTCCGCGGCAGTCGACCACCTCGCCGGCTGAGGCGCGGGACAGGTCGCCGATGGCGGCAAAACGCCCGCCGCGTATGCCCAGATCGCGCGCGCCCTCCCCGTCGTGGTTGACCACGATGCCGCCCTTGAGGATCAGGTCGAACGTATCTGCCATGTTGGAGCCGCTCTAAAACAAGCCCTTGAGGCCCGCCCGACAGCGCTTACGTTTCGCCGTGAGTTCTGGCAAGAGACTAATCGGGAAAGACCGGCGGAATCGACATGCAGGCAGCACTCCTCCCCGATCGCGGCGTGGTCAAGGTCGCGGGCGTTGACGCCCGCGCCTTCCTCAATGGGCTGGTGACCAATGATGCGATCAAGGTCGCGCCCGGCAGCCCGCGCTTTGCCGCGCTGCTGACGCCACAGGGCAAGATCATCGTCGACTTCATCCTCGCTGAAGCGCCGTCGGAAGACGGCGGCGGCTTCTTCCTCGATTGCCCCAAGGCCCTGGCGCCGGCGCTGGTCGAGAGGCTGAATTTCTACAAGCTGCGCGCCAAGGTGATCTGCGAAGACCTCTCGGCCGGGCTCGGCGTGATGGCCGTGTGGGACGGCAGCGGCGAAACCGACTACGGCCTCTGCTATGCCGATCCGCGCCTGCCGGGACTGGGCTCACGCATCGTGCTGCCGCCGCATCTCGCGGCGGAGGCTGCCGCCGATCTCGGCGCGACGCTCGCCGATGCCGAGACTTACGAGACGCACCGCATCCTGCTCGGCGTGCCGCGCGGCGGCAGCGACTTCGCGTATGGCGACACGTTCCCGCACGAAGCCGACATGGATCAACTGCACGGCGTCGATTTCAGTAAGGGCTGCTATGTCGGCCAGGAGGTCGTATCGCGCGTCGAGCATCGTGCGAGCGCGCGCAGCCGCGTGGTGCCGATCGCCTATGACGAATTCGCTCCGATGTCCGGCCTCGATGTGATGGCCGGCGACAAGCAGGTGGGCACGCTCGGCTCGACCGCCAAAGGCCGCGGCCTGGCGATGCTGCGGCTCGACCGCGTCGAAGATGCGCTTGCCGCGGACACACCGCTCACAGCCGGCGGCATCGCTCTCCGCACGGTGAAGCCTGAATGGGCGACGTTTGCGTTTCCGGGTGAGAAGAAGGCGGCGGAGTAACAATCCGAATCGTCCCCGCACCCTTCGACTCATGCACTCAATCGAATACGCTTGGTTCGGTCAGCAGACGCTTGAGCCGTTCATGATAACGGGGCGGCGCATCAAGCGCCTCCATGAATGCCTTCCACTGTTCGGTATTCAGATAGAAGGTGCTCCGGTCGGCGAGTAGTGTGTCGGCCGCCGCCAGCGCGCTATCGAGCACGTAGGCGGTCACGCTCTTATTCTGGACATCCGCCGCTGCTTCTATTTTGCGTTTGGTTGCAGGTGCCAGTCGCAGAGTAAGCTTTTCGGTGCGTTGACGGCCCTTGGTTCGGGCAGACATGCTATATCCTTTCACGGCTCGACTATCAGATTTGCCGGACATATTATGACAAAACAAGCCAGCAAGACCCAACCTAAAACGACGCAATCACTCGATACGCCGAGACAGCCGCTCCTCCCTGCCGACGATCTGGTCCGCTGTCCGTGGCCCGGCGAAGACCCGCTCTACGTCGCCTATCACGACGAGGAATGGGGCGTGCCGGAATATGACGACCGCGCGCTCTACGAGAAGCTGATGCTCGACGGCTTCCAGGCTGGCCTCTCGTGGATCACCATTCTGCGCAAGCGCGAGAACTTCCGCAAAGCCTTCGACAATTTCGAGCCGGAGACGATCGCGCGCTACCAGAAGCGCAGAATCGAAAAGCTGATGGGGGATGCCGGCATCGTGCGTAACCGCGCCAAGATCGAAGGCGCCGTGGCCTCGGCCCGCGCCTATCTCGAGATCATGGAGAAAGGACCGGGCTTCTCGACCTTGCTGTGGGACTTCCTCGACGGCAAGCCGAAGCAGAACAAATTCGCGCGGCGCGGCCAGGTGCCGGCGGAGACCGACATTTCGAAGAAGATGTCGAAGGAGCTGATCGGCCGCGGCTTCAAATTCGTCGGGCCGACCATCGTCTATGCCTTCATGCAGGCGGTGGGCATGGTCAACGACCATCTCACCACCTGTCACCGGCACGAAGCGTGCGCGAAGCTCGCTCGGGCGCGATGACCAAG
>DATDMA010000236.1:0-8736 GCA_036519015.1 Pseudolabrys sp.
GCAAAGCCGGGCGCCGAGTTGATGCCGGTTCCCACCGCCGTCCCGCCGAGTGCCAAGCGGTACACTCCCTGCAACGCTGTTTCGATATACTCCAGATCGTCGGTCAGCATCCCCGCATAGCCGGACCACTCCTGACCCAAAGTCAACGGCGTGGCGTCCTGCATATGCGTGCGCCCAATTTTGACGATGTCAGCCCAAGCATCTGCCTTCGCGCCGATCGCATCACGCAAAGCGGCAACCGCTTTAATAAGCCGCTGCTTCACGTTGACGGCTGCCGCGATATACATGGCGGAGGGAAACGAATCGTTCGACGACTGGCCCATGTTGACGTGATCGTTGGGATGAACCGGGGTCTTGCTCCCGAGCGGGGTGTCTGCAAGCTGACAGCAGCGATTGGAAATCACTTCGTTGACGTTCATGTTGAACTGCGTGCCGCTTCCCGTCATCCACACGTGCAATGGAAACATGTCGTGGTGTTGGCCGGCGAGGATTTCATCGCAAGTCTGAACGATCAGCTTATATCGCTGATCGTCAAGGCGCTTGCCGGCGTGGTTGGCACTGGCAGCGGCTTTCTTGAGAGTGGCATACGCCGTGATCATTTCGCGCGGAATGAGATCGCTGCCGATGCTGAAATGCTCAAGCGAGCGTTGCGTTTGTGCACCCCATAGTTTGTCCGCAGGGACCTCAACCACACCGAGGCTGTCGTTCTCTCTACGCATCATCGCCATCACCTTTTCCTCTGCTCAATTCGGCATTCCCGCGCCTTCGCTGCCGCCCAACCTGGTGCCCGCGGGCCACGATCTCGCGCGCGCGCCGCAGAAATCGGCGCCTGTTGCGACTCAAAGATTTTCCACTTTCAGAACTGCCGCCGTTTCGGCGCGAACCTGGCGGCACAGTGCGGCATCCTCGATCAGCGACACGCCGTACGAGGGGATGATCTCCTTCAGCTTTGGTAGCCAGGTGTTTGCCGTCAGCTTATCGTCGAAACACTTCTCCAGTACGCTGATCGCAATGAATGCGGCGGTGGAAGCGCCGGGCGAAGCCCCGAGGAGTGCCACGAGCGAACAATCCGCGGCGCCGACGAGTTCGGTTCCGAATTCCAACAAGCCTCCACGTTTGACGTCAGGCTTGATGATTTGAACGCGCTGCCCGGCGACCTGCAATTTCCAGTCATCGGGCTTTGCGTTGGGGAAGTACTCGTCGAGCGCCGCCAGTCGGTGGCTCTCGGACTGAAGGACTTGTCCAATCAGATATTCCGTGAGAGCGAAGTTGTCTCGCGCAACGGACAGCAGCGGCTTGACATTGCTTGGCCTGACCGACTCGAATAAGTCCAGCAGTGAGCCGTGCTTCAGGAATTTGCTTGAGAAGCCGGCATAAGGCCCGAACAGCAACGAGTGCTGTCCGCCAATGACTCGGGTGTCGAGATGGGGCACTGACATGGGTGGCGAGCCCACTGCCGCCTTGCCGTAGACCTTGGCATGGTGGCGCTTGTTGATTTCAGGATCGTCGCAGCGTAGCCAGATTCCGCTGACCGGGAAGCCGCCATAGCCGCGGCTCTCAGGAATGTCGGATTTCTGGAGCAGCGGCAGCGCGCCACCACCCGCGCCGATGAAGACGAACTTCGCCTTCACCGATTGCATCTCGCCGCTCTCAAGATCCTCAACTTCGACCCGCCAGCGCTTATCGTCTTCGCGCGCGAGGTCGGTGACTCGGTGCCGATAGTTCAGCGCAAAGCCCGGCAGCCCGTCCAAATGGTGGACCAGGAGGTGGGTCAACGCGCCGTAGTCCACGTCGGTCCCAGTAATGATCCGCGTTGCCGCAATGGGTTCACCGTTGGTACGGCCCTCCATCACCAGCGGGACCCAGCCGGCGATCTTCTTTCGGTCCTCCGTGTATTCCATCCCGTAATAGCAATGGTGGGCGCTCATCGCCTCGTACCTCTTTTTGAGGAACGAAACGTTATCGGTGCCATGCACGAAGCTCATATGCGGAACGGGATGGATGAAGGAGCGGGGATCGCTAATCGCGCCCTCCTTCACAAGATATGACCAAAGCTGGCGCGACAGGTCGAACTCGACATTCACTTGCAGCGCCTTGGAGATATCTACGCTGCCGTCAGGCCGCTCCGGCGTGTAGTTCATCTCGCAATTGGCAGCGTGGCCGGTGCCGGCGTTATTCCAGGCTTCTGAACTCTCCAGCGCGCAATCCTCAAGCGTTTCAAACATCGCGATGGTGAGCGATGGTTCCAACTCCTTTAGGAACACGCCGAGCGTGGAACTCATAATGCCCGCACCGATGAGGACGACGTCCGCCTCGCCGGCGGAGGTGGTTGCGGTCATGAGTCTTCTCCTATTGCAGGGGCCACACGTCGGCCTTTGCTTGCTTGAAAGGGGACGGGAATGCCGGGTTGGAGAATCACATAGGCACGTCGCCAGGGTTGATCGTCGGTCAGCCGCCAGCTATGCCCGCTGCCGACCGTGTCCTCGGCGAGCAGGATGTCGCCAGGCCGCAGGAGGAAATGCTCCCCTTCCCGCGTCTGGAAATCCAATGTCCCGCTAAGCGTAATGACGAACTGCCGGATGGGCGCAACGTGCCAGGCAAAAGTGCCGCCCGACGCTGTTTCCTGAAATGATATGCTGGTGACGGCCACCTTGCCGCTCAAGAGGTCGCCGCGTTTGCCGGCCTCCAGATCGATATGCCCCTCCTCGAAGTGCGAGTTCTGGTCTTCTCCGCTCCACAGGCGCACGCATCGGATCATTGGCTCACTCCTCGTTGCGATCCCGCGCACGGCGGTTGATCGGTGTGAAAGGGACGGCGGTGTCGCGATCGAGGACGGCATAGGCGCGGCGCCAGGGCGTGCTACCGGTCAACTTCCAATCGTGACCCCTGCCGGACGTGTCCTCGGTGAAAAGGATGTCGCCGGGCTTGAGTTGGAAGCTGCCGTCCCGTGTCTCGAAGGTCAGTTCTCCGGCCAGCGTGATGACGAGTTGCCGCACCGGATCTGTGTGCCAACCAAGCTTGGGATCGGCGTCCGTTTCCTGAAACGAAACCGAGCGGACCGGAAAAGTGCCGCTCAGTGCATCGCCGCGCGCGCCCGGCGCAAGAGTAATCACCCCCTCCGCAAAATGGGACTGGCCATCCTCGCCGCTCCACAATCTGATGCACCGGATCATCGCGCGGCTCCTTTCGCCGATCGACTAATAAAAGTCCGCGACCACACTTCGGTGTAGCAATGGATAAAGAGCGGGATACGCACGCTTTACTCCTCCGACTCTAATAATGCCCGGCTGTTGTTTCCACCTTGCCTCTGAAGACGCTGTAACTGATGATCGTGTAGAGCAGCATCAGCGGAAACACGACGACGCCGCATCCCCAGAACATGAATGCAAGACTGGACGGCGGCGCCGCCGCTTCATCGACGGTCAGGACGAAGGGAATCATGTGCGGCCAGAACGAGATGGCCAAGGCGCCAAAGGCCGACGTAAAGATCAAGACGACCATAAGAAATGGCAACTCATCCCGGCGGTATCGAACGCTGAGCGCGAGTACCAATGCCGCCAGCGCGCCGATCACGGGGAAGACGAACAAATACGGCCGCTCCAACCATCTATTCATCACCTGAAGATGATCGGCGAGCGCATAGACAAAGACGACGACAAGAAAGGCAAGCAGTCCGACCGACAGGTAAGGGATGAGCCGATAAGCTGAATTACGGACGTCGCCTTCGCATTTCTTGACCAGCCAGCAGGCGCCGAGCAACCCATAGCCGAGGCACAATCCGACACCGCAGAGTGCCGCGAACGGGCTGAACCAGCCGAAGTCGCCGCCGGCATACTGGCCGTTGGCCATCGGCAGCCCCCTGACCAGCGCACCGACTGTTAAACCCTGGAGGAATGTCGCCACCAACGATCCGCCGATGAAGCTCAAATCCCATATCCAACGTGTCCGTTCCGCCCTGTGGCGAAACTCGAACGACACGCCGCGAAGGATCAGCGCCGCCAGCATGAAAATGAGCGGAAGATAGAAAGCCGATAAGAGCGTCGCATAGGCGGCCGGAAAGGCGCCCCAAAGAATAACGCCAGTCACCACGAGCCAAGTCTCGTTGCCGTCCCAAATGGGTGAGACGGCGCTCAGCATGGCGTTTCGCTTAGCTTCGCTGCTCGTCAGGCCGAGTAGCATGCCGACGCCGAGATCGAAACCATCAAGCAGCACATAGAGCAGAATGCCGATGGCCAGAAGCACGACCCAGAACATGACCATGGTTATTCTCCGACGCCAACGTAATTGCCGTGCGGCTCCGGATCCGTGCCGGCCAGTGACATAGGCCGGTTGGGGACGGCGCCAGACGGGACCTCGATCAGCGATCCGGCGGGGCCAGCGCGCAGGAGCCGATAGATGTAAAACGTGCCGAAGAAAAAGATGAACGCATAAACGGCGCAGAAGACGACGAGCGAGATTGTCGCCGCACGCGTCGTCAAAAAAGGCGTCATGGCGTCTGCCGTTCGCAACACCCCGTAGACGACCCAAGGCTGACGGCCCACTTCCGCTGTGTACCAGCCCGTCAGGATCGCAATGAAAGGTAGCGGGAAGCTCAAGAAAATCGCCCAGAGCAGGAGGCGATTGCGCTCCAGCCGATGCTTGAGGCTCAGATATGAGCCGAGCCAAGCCAGCCCGAGCATAACCAGACCGCAACCGACCATGATGCGGAAGGTGAAAAATGGAATGACGACTGGAGGCCAGTTCTCTCGGGGGATGCTGTTGAGACCGACCTCCTCCGACGTGAGACTGTCAGAGTCGATCAGGCTACCGAAGGGCGGCGGTAACGTGATCGCGTACAGGTTCCGTCGGTTCTCAACATCCGGCCAAGCGATCAGCACCTCGGAGGCTGGTTTCTCGTTATTCCAACGCCCCTCTATCGCAGCCATCTTGGCGGGCTGGTACGTGTTGACATACTTACCGCACAGATGTCCGAAGACAAGCTGGACCGGGACGAGCACGGCCGCGAGTCCCAGGCCCATGCGCAGCATGATGTGGGCCTCGGCGTGGTATTTCCTCCGCAGCAGATACCACGCGCCAGTTGCAGCGACGCAGAAGGCCCCCGTCAGGTAAGCCGCAAGCAGCATGTGGGGAAACCGCGACCAGAGCACCGAATTGAAAATGATCTTGGTCCAGTCGTCGGGGACGAACATACCATTTTGCACAACATAACCGGCAGGCACTTGCATCCAGCTGTTATTGACCATGATCCAGAACGCGGAGAGGGTCGTACCCAGAGCAACCATCGCGGTCGAGAACAGATAGAACCACGGACGCACGCGCCTACGACCAAAGACGAGGACGCCGAAGAATGTGGCTTCGAGCATGAAGGCGGTGAAGGTCTCATAGGCGAGCAGCGGCCCCTGGATCGGTCCCGACATCTTGGACAGCACGCTCCAGTTCGTGCCGAACTGAAAGGCCATCACGATTCCCGACACCACTCCTAATCCGAATGCCACACCAAATATCTTCAGCCAGAATTCAAAGATCCCGCGATAGACCGGACGGCCAGTTGTGAGATGCAGCGCTTCGAGAACGGTCAGCCATGCCGCCAGCCCGATGGTGAAAGCCGGAAAGATGATATGAAACGAGATGGTGAACGCGAACTGAACTCGCGACAGGAAAAGAGCCGTGGTGTTCATCGAAGGGCTCCGTCTGTCACTGCCAGAGGTTCGTTTTGGCAAGATCGATGAGATCGTCTCCGCGACCGCCCATAACGGCCTTCACCATGTACAGCGTGAAGCCTTTGGCCATCTCGACTGTGATACTGGGTGGGATGGGAAGCACCATGCGGCTCACGACCGCGTCGACCAGAACCGGTCCCTCGTGGGACAGCGCATCGGCGATGCCGCTTTCGACGTCACCTGGATCCTCAAGCCGGATTCCGCGCACGCCGACCGCTTCTGCCATGGCGGCGAAGTTCGGGTTCTTGAGCGTGGTGCCGAAGTCGAGGAACCCTGACGACTTCTGTTCGATCTCGATAAAGCCGAGCGAGCCGTTGTTGAAGACGACGACCTTGACCGGCAGATTATGCTGAACCAGCGTCAGGAAGTCCCCCATCAGCATCGTGAATCCGCCGTCACCCGACAACGAGATGACCTGCCGGCGCGGAAACGCAGCCTGCGCGCCGATTGCCTGCGGCATCGCGTTCGCCATGGAGCCGTGCCAGAAGGATCCTATTAATCGCCGTTTGCCGTTCATCACCAGATAGCGGGCCGCCCATACGGTCGGAAGTCCCACATCGCACGCGAAGACCGCATCGTCGGAGGCTAAATCGCTGATCGCCTTGGCAACCTGTTGGGGATGGATCGGCGGCTTCCCGCGTCGACCGAGCGCAAGTTCATCAAGGTCTTTGCGCGTCTTGCGATAGTGCTCGCGCGCCTGGTCGAGGTGTTTGCTGTCGGTCTTCTCCTTCAGGCGCGGCAACAGCGCCTCTATCGTCGGGCGCACATCACCCACGACGCCCACGTCGACCGGCGTTCGCCGCCCAATGACTTCACCGCGTTGATCGACTTGGGCGATTCGTACGTTACCGCGCGGATAGAATTGCCGGTACGGGAAATCGGTGCCCAGCATCAGCAGCACGTCGCAATCGAGCATCGCGTAGTAGCCCGACGAGAACCCGATCAGTCCAGTCATCCCGACATCGTATGGATTGTCCCACTCGACATGCTCCTTGCCTTTGAGCGCATGTACGATTGGGGCTTTCAGGCGTTGGGCGAGATCGAGGAGTTGGTCATGCGCGCCCTCGCACCCCGATCCGCACAGGAGCGTCACGCGACCATCGCCGTTGAGAAGCGTCGCCAATCGGTCGAGATCGGCGTCTGCCGGCGCCACGACCGGCTGCGCCGGAAGCAAGCCCGCTGTCTTCGTGGGTTGCGCATCCTCTGCGGCCTGAAGCGCGACATCGCCGGGAATGACCACCACCGCCACCCCACGCCTCGACACCGCGGCATGAATCGCCATATCCAAGACGCGGGGCATCTGGTTGGCGCCCGAGATCAGCTCGCAAAAATGGCTGCACTCATTGAACAGGTCCTGCGGGTGCGTTTCCTGAAAATAACCGGAGCCGATTTCGGCTGACGGAATATGGGCCGCGATTGCCAGCACCGGCACGCGCGAGCGATGGGCATCAAAAAGCCCGTTGATGAGATGCAGGTTGCCCGGTCCGCAACTGCCGGCGCAAACCGCGAGGTCGCCCGTGAGATGGGCCTCACCCGCAGCGGCAAACGCCGCGACCTCCTCGTGCCGGACATGTATCCATTCGATCTTGCCCTGTCGGCGCAACGAGTCGGTCAGCCCGTTGAGACTATCACCGACCAGTCCGTAAATACGTTTGACGCCGGCGTCTGCAAGAGTTTTGGCAAATTGGTCCGCAACCGTCGTCATGATCTCGTTCCTTGGCGCTACGACGACGGATTGCGTCGCCTTGCATCACGCAGACCTAGGAACGTTGGGGCTGCCTAACCAATATATAGCCTGATCGATTGTGATACCTTTCGAGTATCGGCCAAGCGTGGACCTGAGACTTATTCGCTACTTCGTCGCCGTCACTGAGGAGCTGCATTTCAACCGGGCGGCACAGCGGCTTGAAATTCGCCGCCGTCGGCGCGATGTTGCGCACATAAGCCTCGCACAACGAAGCTGGATGTAGAGATTGCTGCTCGTGCGAGCACTCACACGGTCATGAGGGCAAATCGGGAATATCGCAGTGCGAAATTGTTTCCATCGCAGCCTTATTGCCTCGTTCCCATCGATTCATTGTGTTGACTGTTTGGGTTGAGGATCGATTTTCATGGTGGCCATCGCGGCAGCCACTACGCGCGCACCATCCGCGGGTGCGGCAGGAGTGTCGACCACAGCCACCAAGCGCTGATCCGTCGATCCTTCCAATAACTCATTCTATCAAAGTCGATACGCACAAGGCATTGCCGTGGACTTCGACGGCTCTGCGCTCTGATGTTCTGTACGGCTGTGCCGCCTTGCCGAGGCCACGAAATTGCGGACGCTCGTGGAACGATCATCCCGCCGATAGGCAAGGCTGATCGGCGCGCGGGGCGCCTCACCTTCAATGCGTATGTACGCGATGCCTGCGAGGTGGATCTGCGCGATCGATTGCGGCACGATCGACACGCCGAACCCCGCCGCCACCATGTGAACCGTCGTCGATATCTGCGGCGCCTCCTGGCCAAGCTTCGGACTGAACCCGGCCCGCTGACAGGTTGCGACGATTGCATCGTGCAGGCCGGGTCCCATCGTCCGCGGGAACAGGATCAAGGTCTCGTCGGCGAGGGCCGCGAGCGCCATGGAACGATCACCGGCACGGGGATGCGATTCCGGCAGCACGATGACCATGGGTTCTTCGACCAAGGGCTCTACTTCTAGCCCTTCACCATCGTTCAGCGGCGGCCGGACGAACGCGACGTCGATCTCGCCGCTGCGTAGACCTGCGACCAATAGCGGCGTGTTGCGTTGCTCGGTCGAGACGAGGACGCCGGGATAGCGCTCGCGGTGAGCCCTGATGGTGCCGGGAACGAGCGGTTGGAAGCAGGTCGCACAGGCGAAGCCTATGTGAATGCATCCGGTCTCTCCGCGCGCGCGGCTTTTCACTCCGGCCTTGATCCCCTCCACTTGGTCCAGGATCCGGCGTGCCTCATCGAGCAGCAGCGTACCGGCCTCGGTGAGTTCCACACCGCGCGT
>DATDMA010000237.1:0-5131 GCA_036519015.1 Pseudolabrys sp.
GGTCGTGCCGGCGGGGACTGCGCCGGCCGTCGTCACCCAGGACAGCGGCTGGCTGTAGCTATTCAGGTAGTTGGCGCCGAAGAAGAACGAGACATTGTTCACGCGGTTGCCGAAGGAAGCGCTCGTGTTGTCAGTGCGATAGGTGTTTTTAGTGTTGTAGAAGTCGAAGGTCTGGAACGACTCCGACTGCCGCACCGTGGCGACCGGCTTGTCCGGCATCTTGGTCGTGAACAGGAGCACGCCGCCCATGGAATTGCCGGGATACATGGCCGCGAAAGGCCCGTAGAGCATGTCGACCCGCGCGATCTGCTCCGGCGCCACCATGCCCCAGCGCGGTGTCGCGTTGGTGTTGTTGTTGCCGATCAGCGGCGTGAGCAGGATGTCGTCGGCATAGACGAGGCTGCGCGCGCTGCCGTTGATGCCCCAATAGCGCGTGCCCAGAACCTCCTGGTTGTCGCCGTAGTTCCGCTTCCGCACGAGGAGGCTCGGCAGGTACTTGATGGTGTCGGCGGCATCGACAGCATTGGTGGTCGTTTCGATCTGCGTGGCGGTCGTGCTCGCCGAAGTATTTGGGAGCTGGTAGCGCTCCTTGACCGGCGGCGTCGTCAGGTCGGACGGCTGCCCGCCCACCTCGATCTCGGGGATCTGGAGCGATTGCGCGAGGCCAGGCGTGGTCGAGCCCAGCACGCACGCAAGCGCGCAGCCACAGCGGCTCAGGCGAGACATAAGAAGGTCCTTGCAAGCAGCTGATATGACGGCACAAGCGCGGCCTGGAGCCGCGCGGCTTCACGTCACAAAAGCGCGGTCAAGCGACCGCGCGTCTTCAGATCAGCTGCGGAGGACCGCGGGCGCGTTTCGGATCGGAGGCGCGCCCGTCATGCGCGCCGAGGTCTGCCGGCAACAGGACGTCGAGCACGCGGACCGGCGTCAGCCGGCCGGCCAGCACCACATCCGGCACCGGCGGCGGCGTGACCGAGCTGCACAGATTGCAGTGATCGCAGGCCTGCGAGGGGCCGTGGCCGGGCAACGCCGGCGTCTGCGTATCGTCGGCCGCGTCCGGCGCCACGCTATGGCAGATGACGGAGAAGGGATCGCCCGCCGAAGCGGTGGCCATGAGTCCGCCGAAGGCCCACAGCACGGCGTGCAGGGCGATCGCGTAGATCGCCACCACACTCAGCGTCTTCTTGACGCCCGCCCGCATGCCCCAAAGCCCCACGTCAGAACTGGGCGAACTGTGCCAAAGGCGCGCCCGCACCGCAACAGGTTAAGGCAAAGTTCACGCTTGGCCGCTTATGGTAAACACAACCTGAAGACCCCGGCCGCGCCGGTTCAATCACATTCAGGCGCAGGAAACGGCCGCTTGGCCGTCGTGACGGGGACGAAGACTTATGTGCGGATTCGCGGTGGCCATTGATTGGCCCGGGGCCGAGACCGTTGTTCAGCGCCTGATCATCGGCATCCTTCACCGCGGCGACGTGACCGACCCGATCGTCTCGCCGCGCCCGAACACGGCCATGGGCACGCGCCGCCTGCGCATTGTCGATGCCGAGCACGCCATCCAGCCGCAGGTCTCGTACACCGGGCGGCTCGCCGTCTCGTTCAATGGTGAGATCTATAACCACGTCGCCTTGCGCCACGAGCTCACCGAACTCGGCGTACATTTCAAGACAGAGTCCGACACCGAAGTCCTGGCCAATGCGCTCCAGGTCTGGGGCTATCGCGCGCTCGAGCGTCTCGTCGGAATGTACGCCTTCGTCGCGCTCGATCTCGCCACCGGCGAGTTCCTCGCCGCGCGCGACCCGTTCGGCGTCAAGCCGCTGTACATCGTCCAGTCGAAGACCGGCTTCGTCTTCTGCTCCGAGATGCGGCCGCTGTTGCAGACCATCGAGACCGGCGATGTCATGCTGTTGCCGCCCGGTTATGCGCTCACGCGCAAGACCTGCGCGCGCTTCAAGTCGCCGGTGTTCCCGTGCACAGAGGCGCCCGTCGCCAGCGACGCCAAGACGCTCGATCGCATCCTCTCCGAAGCGGTGCGCCTCCGCCTGCCGCCCGGACTGCCGGTGGCGACGCTGTTCAGCGGCGGAATCGACTCCACGCTGGTCGCGCATTACACGCGCCAGGTCCGCCCCGAAGCGCCGGGCTACTTTGTCGGCAACACCGACGCGCCGGATTTCCGCTATGCAGCCGACTACGCGGCGCAGACCGGCTTCGACCTGCGGATGGTGCCTTTCGATCCCGAAAGCGACGCGACCTTCGCGCAGCTCGACCACGTGATCGCGGCGACAGAATCCTTCGAGCCAAATCTGATCCGCGGCGCGGTCTGTTCGCTGATGGCCGCGCAGCGTATGCACGACGACGGCTTCCGCGTGGCGCTGTGCGGGGAGGGCGCCGACGAACTCTTCTGCGGCTACCCGCCGCTCGAGGTCGCCTTCCACGACGGCAGCGGCGACGCCCGCGCCCTCCGCGACGAATGCCTCGACCTGATGCACCGCGTCAGCCTGCAGCGTGTCGATCGCTGCTCGATGCGCCACCAGGTCGAGACGCGCGAGCCGTTCCTCGACCCCGCCGTGGTCAACTATGCCCTCGGCCTCGACGGGCCTTCATTGGTGCGCGACCTCAATGGCATCCCCACGGGCAAGATGCCGCTGCGCGAACTCTACGACCTCTATCCGGATGAACTGCCGGCCTCGATCCGCGACCGCACCAAGGTGCCATTCGGGGAGGGCGCCGGCCTCGACGTCAGCCCTCAGGATTCAGGCTGGAAGCAGCGC
This sequence comes from Pseudolabrys sp., assembly GCA_036519015.1. Classification (GTDB taxonomy): domain Bacteria; phylum Pseudomonadota; class Alphaproteobacteria; order Rhizobiales; family Xanthobacteraceae; genus Pseudolabrys. The sequence continues at coordinate 2,772 of DATDMA010000237.1, forward strand.
TTCGAGGCCGCGATCTCTGACGGCGATTTCCGCGAGGGCCGCCTGGAATTCGCCGCCTTCAACGTCCAATCCAAGGAAGAGCTCTATTATCTGCGCAAGCTGTCGGTAGCGTTGGACGTGCACCGCATACCGCATTTGCGCGACCGCGCCTGGATCTCCTTCTCGGTCACCCAGAATATGGACAAGCTCAAGGCCTACGCGCACTACAGTCTGTAGGCTGCCGCAAGTGCCCGGACTTGTCTTTTCCCAGCCGATCCGCTTTCACTCAATCCCAAATCAACCCTCGAATCCTTAGGGTCCTTATGCGCCTGTCCCGCTACTTCCTGCCCATCCTGCGCGAAACGCCGAAAGAGGCGGAGATCGTCTCACACCGGCTGATGCTGCGCGCCGGCATGCTGCGCCAGGAGGCGGCCGGCATCTACGCCTTCCTGCCGCTCGGCTACCGCGTGCTGCAGAAGATCAACGCCATCGTGCGCGAGGAGCAAAATCGCTCCGGCGCCATCGAGCTTCTGATGCCGACCATCCAGTCGGCCGATCTCTGGCGCGAGAGCGGCCGCTACGAGGCCTATGGCAAGGAGATGCTGCGCATCAAGGATCGGCATGAGCGTGACATGCTCTACGGCCCGACCAACGAAGAGATGATCACGGACATCTTCCGCGCCTATGTGCGCTCCTACAAGGATCTCCCTCTCAACCTCTATCACATCCAGTGGAAATTCCGCGACGAGGTGCGCCCGCGCTTCGGCCTCATGCGCGGCCGCGAATTCCTCATGAAGGATGCTTATTCGTTCGACCTCGATCAGGCCGGCGCGCAGCATTCCTACAACAAGATGTTCGTCGCCTATCTGCGCACTTTCGCGCGCCTCGGCCTCAAGTCGATTCCGATGCGCGCCGAGTCGGGTCCGATCGGCGGCAATCTGTCCCACGAGTTCATCATCCTGGCGCAGACCGGCGAGTCGGAAGTCTTTTGCCACAAGGACTATCTCGACATGGCGGTGCCCGCCGCCGATGTGAATTTCGACGATAAAGCCGGCCTGCAGGGAATCGTCGATCAATGGACGTCGCAATACGCCGCCACGTCCGAGATGCACGACGCCGCCGCCTTCGCCAAGGTGCCCGCCGACAAGCAGGTGTCCGCGCGCGGCATCGAGGTCGGCCACATCTTCTATTTCGGCACGAAGTATTCCGAGCCGATGAAGGCCGTGGTCGCCTCAGGCGACGGCAAGGACGTGCCGGTGCACATGGGTTCCTACGGCATCGGCCCGAGTCGTCTGGTCGCGGCCATCATCGAAGCTTCGCATGACGAGGCCGGCATCATCTGGCCGGAAGCAGTCGCGCCCTTCAAGGTGGCGATCCTCAACTTGAAGCAGGGCGACGCCGGCACCGATGGGGCGTGCGAGCAACTCTATCGCGGACTCAGCGCGAAGGGCATCGACGTGCTCTATCATGATGTCGACGAGCGGGCCGGCGCCAAGTTCGCTGCCGCCGACCTGATCGGCGTTCCGTGGCAGGTGATGGTCGGCCCGCGCGGCCTCGCCGAAGGCAAGATCGAGGTGAAGAACCGCGCCACGGGCAGCAAAGAGCTGATGTCGCCAGCGGCAGCGCTGGATTTGTTGTCGAAATAGAGCGAGTAGCGAGTAGGGAAGGGAACCCGGCGCGGCTGTTAGTTGCCTCTTTCAATTCGCTATTCGCCACTTGCTATTCGCCTCTCCATTCGCCCCTTCAAGAAACCTGTGTTCGGCCAAGCACTTTCGCGCAGCCTTTGGCTTGAAACCGCCCGAATCGTGTGAAAATCCGGGGCTGGTGGGAACCAATCAAACAATGACCAAGCCCAACGGGACGCGGCCCTTTTCGCCGTTCGAATGGATGCTGTCGCTGCGTTACCTGCGGGCGCGGCGCAAGGAAGGATTCATCTCGGTCATTGCCGGGTTCTCCTTCCTCGGCATCGTGTTGGGCGTGGCCACGCTCATCATCGTGATGGCGGTGATGAACGGCTTCCGCAAGGAACTCCTGGACAAGATCCTCGGCCTCAATGGCCACCTGCTGATCCAGCCGCTGGAAAAGCCGCTCACCGACTGGAACGAGGTCGCCGCCCGCATCGCGGCCGTCCGCGGCGTCCGCCTCGCGGCGCCCATCGTCGAGGGCCAGGCGCTGGCGTCCTCGCCGTTCAATGCCGGCGGCGTGCTGATCCGCGGTATCCGCCTGAAAGATCTCGAGGGCCTGCCCTCGGTCATCAACAACATCAAGCAGGGCACGCTCGGCGGTTTCGACGACGGGCAGGGCGTGGCCATCGGCCGCAGGCTCGCCGACCAGCTCTCGATCCGCGCCGGCGACAACATCACGCTGGTCGCGCCGCGCGG
>DATDMA010000238.1:0-22315 GCA_036519015.1 Pseudolabrys sp.
CTATTTCAGCCACCCGCAAAGCGCCTATTTCGGCGTCGGCAAGATCGAGCGCGATCAGGTTGAGGATTACGCGCGGCGCAAGGGCTGGAGCGTGGAAGAAACCGAGCGCTGGCTCGCGCCGATCCTCAATTACGATCCGCGCCAGGCGCCGAGTATTGCCGCGGCGTGATGTGTCGTCCCCGCGAACGCGGGGACCCATACGCCGTGCCCTATCGATAGACTGCGGAGTATGGGTCCCGGGCCTCGCGCTGCGCGCTCGCCCGGGACGACAGTCAGTACAAAACGCAAAACACCGGAGAGCTTGGGCCCTCCGGTGTGTTATTGGTGAAGCCATTCGAAATATTGGTTTTGTTGGTATGGCCTCGTCGTCGGCCGCTTGAACTAGAATGCCCCCAGCAGGATCGCGCCGACGAAAACGAACACGGCGGTGACTGCGAGCACATTCATTCTCAAGGTCAGGTCCACGGCAGGTGCCTCCCTTGTTGCGATGGCTGAAATCTAGCACAGCTCGGGAGAGCCTCGAAGAGCGGAGCCGCTGGGGCGATGCAGAAAGTGCGTGATTCGTCATGCACCGGCGGAATGGCGGCGCCAACCGTTTGATCGGACGCTGCAAAAATTCTCACTGCAGAAAAATTCGGCAGGGAAAACTTTGTGTGCGCTGCGGTAAGATCGCTGGATCGGGCGCGAAATGCTATCCGCCCAGCGGACGCCCATGCCCGCATTGTTTCAGCCGCCGCAAATTTGCATGCGTGGACGCCGACCTATGCCCACGGCCGCGACGACTTTCGCAATTGCGGTGTCCCCCGAGTTCCGGCTATCTGTCTGCCCGCGCTTGTATGCGTAAATACGAATTCCGAGAGGTTGAGATGCCAAGCCTGCGCCGATTGCTGCTCACTTTTGTGCTCTTCGCTTGCGCCGCGTTTGTTACCGCGCCGGCCGGCGCGCAGTCAGTGGCCTGGCCGACGCGCCCGGTGCGCTTCATCATTCCGATCGGCGCGGGGTCCGGCGCCGACATCACCGCGCGGCTCTTCGCCGATAAGTTGTCGCAGAAGTGGGGTCAGGCCGTGGTGGTCGAGAACCGCCCGGGCGGCGACGCCTTCGTCGCCATCATGGCGGTGGTGAACGCGCATGACGACCACATGCTGCTGTTCGCGCCGACATCGACCTTCACGGCGCATCCGCTGTTGCACGATACGCTGCCTTACAAGCCGGACGATCTCGTTCCGATCGCGCGGGTGACCAATACGCTGGTTACACTCGCGGTGCCGACCGACATCGGCGTGACGTCGATGAAGCAGTTCGCCGACAAGATCAAGGCGGCGCCCGGAAAGCTCAATTATGCCTCGGTGACCGGCGCCAACGATCTCCTGTTCGCCTCGTTCCTGAAGACCGAGAAGCTCGATATGGCGAAGGTGCCCTATCGCGACACGGTGCAGGCGATCAACGATCTGGCCGAAGGCCGCATTCAGGCCTTCGTTGGCGCCTATGCGATCATGCGTCCGCGCGTGCAGGAAGGCAAAGTCAAGGTGATCGCACTCACCAACCCGAAGCATGCGACGGCGCTCAACGATATCCCCACCGCGCGCGAAGCCGGTTTCCCGTCGCTTGAGTTCGACGGTCTCGTCGGGCTGTTCGGACCGAAAGGCTTCCCGAACGCCGTGAGCGAAAAGATCGCCAAGGACATCCGTGAGGTCGCCAACGATCCCGACATCGTTGCCAAGCTCACGGCGACCGGCCAGGTGGTCAATCCGGGGTCTCCGGAAGAGTTCGCTGCCGCGCTGAAGGAGCAGCGTGACGACGTGGCGCGGATCGGCAAGATCCTCGACATCAAGCCGGCGCAGTAGCGCAATAGCGCCTCTCAGCGCGCGCAGTATCGAGGGGCGTCGTTACCGACAACATGCGCACAGTATGCGCTTTCTACACATGGGCAGCTGGGCAACCGGCTGCCCATTTTTGCAACGTCTTTATAGTTCTTTCCACGGTTGCAGAGCCGGTCTAGGTTTTCCGACAATCAATCGTCAAAAAAGAATGTTTCGGAGGATTCATGCCTGCTCTGTGTCGACTGTCGGTCGCGCTGACGATTCTCGTCAGTGTTCTCGTTGCCGGAGTGCCGTCCAGCGCGCAGTCGCCGCAGGCTGCCCGCGATTGGCCGACGCGGCCCGTCCGCCTCATCCTGCCGCTCGGACCCGCGTCCGGCGCCGATATCACCGCCCGCATGCTGGCGGATAGATTGTCGGTGCGGTGGGGTCAGCCGGTGATCGTCGAGAACAAGCCGGGCGGCGATGCCATTCTGGCCATCAATACGGTGCTGAACGCGCACGACGATCACGTGTTGCTGTACTCGCCGACCTCGTCCTTCCTGGCGCATCCGCTGCTGCACGCCAAGGTGCCTTACGACGTCAACGATCTCCAGCCGATCGCGCGCACGACCACGACCTTGATCGGCATGGCCGTGCCGACATCGCTGGGCGTAACCACGCTCAAGGACTTCGTCGCCAAGGTGCGCGCCGCGCCCGGCAAACTTAATTTCGCCTCGGCCACCGGCGCAAACGACCTCGTCTTCGCCTCGTTCCTGAAGACCGAGAATCTGAACATGTCGAAAGTGCCGTACCGTGACCCCGTCCAGCCGATCACCGATCTCGCGGAAGGGCGTGTGCAGGCGTATGTCGGCGCCTACGCGATTCTGCGGCCGCAGATCGAGGGCGGCAAGGTCAGGATGCTGGCTTTGACCAATCCGATGCCCGCCGCATCATTACCGGGCATGCCGACCGCGGACGCGGCCGGCTACAAAGCACTGACGATTGACGGCCTCGCCGGAATCTTCGGACCGCGCGGCATGCCCTTGCCGTTGCGCGAGCGCATCGCCGCGGACGTGTGTGATGTCCTTGCCGACAAAACGATTGTGGAACGGCTGACGGGCGTCGGGCTGGTGGTCAGTCCAGGCGGACCGGCCGACCTCGCGGCCGGAATCGCAGATCAGCGGCAGACGGTGAAGCGGGTCGGCGACATCCTGCAATTGACGCCGGAACAATAGCGCGCATCTAAACGATTTCTTATCCTTAACAAATTCGTCCACTGCCAGCGTTGATGCCTCGTTAAAGATACCACTCGCATTTTCGCGGGTATGAAGATTGGCGTCCGCTATTCCATTGCCGGGCTTGCTTTGCTGTTGGCGCTCGCAGGCTGCGGCCGCGGCTTCCTGCAATATGGCGAGCGCGCATCGTGGCGGCACGAGGCCGAAGTCTCGTGCCTGAAGTCGGGCGCGGTGAAGATCGGCTCCGGCGTCGTACAGATCCAGCCGATCGAAGGCCCGGGCATGTGCGGGGCCGATTTCCCGCTCAAGGTCTCGGCACTCGGCGAGAGCAGCCCGGCCATGAGCTACGGCGACGACCTGCGCCCCCCAGGCGCGATCCCCGGCGCGTCCACATCGCAGATGCCGCGCTGGCCCGTGGATCAGCCGCGCTATGTCCCGGACGTGCCGCCGCCGCCTCGTCCGGTGCAGACGCAGCCGATCCAGGGCGGAAACATGCGCTGGATGCCGGGCGCTCAACCGGTCGAGGCGCCGCAGGCCGATGCGCCGGCCGGGCAGCCGATGTCGATCAGCCCGCCCGGCGTGACGTCCCCGGACATGGCACCGCGCCCGGCCATGCGCACCGTACCGGTCGCGCCGCCGGAGGCGGACGAGTCTGACGATGTTCCCGACGACGCGGTCATACCGAACGGATCCGCGCCACGAAGCGCGCCGCGCACGCAGCCCGCCTATAACGCGCCCGTCTATCAGCAGCCGCCGGAACAGCCGCGCACGCCGCCGCGCCTCGGCCCCGTGCGTGGACCGAACATGGCCGCCGCGGGCCCCGCCGAGCTGACCCCCCCGGCGACGCTCGCCTGTCCGCTCGTCTCGGCGCTCGACCGCTGGGTGAGCGAGGGCGTGCAGCCGGCCGCGCTGCATTGGTTCGGCGTGCAGGTCACCGAGATCAAGCAGATATCCGCCTACTCGTGCCGCGGCATGGTCGGCTCCGGCACCTCGACCATTTCCGAGCATGCTTTCGGCAACGCGCTCGACATCGCCGGATTCACCTTCGCCGACGGCCGCAAGATCACAGTCAAGGACGGCTGGCGCGGCACGCCGGAAGAGCAGGGCTTCCTGCACGACGTGCAGCTCTATGCCTGCGAGACGTTCACCACGGTGCTGGCGCCCGGCTACAACATCTATCACTACAATCACATCCACGTGGACCTGATGCGGCGCGCCAGCGGACGGCGGCCGTGCCGGCCGAATGCGATCCAGGGCGAAGTGGCGGCGGCCAAGGCGCGCGCGCAATACGCCAGCAAGATGCGCGGCCCGGCCTATACCGGTTCGATTTCGTCGAAGGCGTCGCTGCCGGAAGCGCCTCCGGGCGAGGACGGCTATGTCGCGGATGACGATGGCGATGAGGGCGTGACTGGCTCGATCCCGGCTTCGCAGAAGCCGAAGGCGAGCGGCGGCTTCGGAGACGCCATCGCTCGGCTGCTCGGACGCTCGTCACCTCCGGCGAAGAAGTCCGCGCCCGAAGATCGCATGACGCATTCGTATTAGCTGGCGCGATGAGCGACAGGTGCATCCCGGCGGTCTTCAGGATCGCCGCGGCGACTCGGTGATGTGAAGGGCGCGGCCCGCGAGCAGGCCCACCGCCGCCATGGCGAGACAAAGAATTGCGCAAAGCATCAGTGGAAGGCCCCATCCTCCGTGCGTATCGTGAAGCACGCCGACGAGGGTCGGGCCGACCGCAGCCAGAAGGTAGCCGACGGACTGCGCCATGCCCGAGAGGGCCGCGGCTTGATGGGAACTCGTCACACGCAGACCGACAAATGCCAGCCCCAGGATGATCGCGGCGCCGGTACCGGCGCCGAACAGAATTGTCCAAAGCGTTGCGTAACTTGGCGCCAGCAGGAAGCCGATGGCACCGATCGCGGCGACGAGCGAGACGCCGAAGGCAATTGCCCGCTGGTCCTTCATGCGGTTGACGATTGGAATCAGCAGAGGACCCGGCGCCGCCGTTGCGAGTTGCAACAGGCCGTGTAGCGAGCCTGCCTTTGCCGGCGAATCTCCGGCATCGGCGAGAATCGCCGGCAACCAGGCGATCACGATGTAGTAGACGAGGGAATTAAGCCCCAGGAACAGTGTGACCTGCCACGCGAGCGCCGAATGCCAAACGCGGCCGCCGTGCGGCGGGGACGCGGTGCCGTTGGCGGGTGCGGTATGGCTGCTGAGCTGCGGAATCCACAAGGCCGCGGCTGCGAGAGGCAACAACACAAGCGCGCCAAGCGTCAACGGCCACCCGAACCCCGATATGTGTGCGAGGGGCACGACGACGGCCGACGCAAATGCCCCCGCAGCACCCATCGTCAAGGCATAACTTGCCGTGAGCATCGCAATCTTGTTCGGGAAGTCGCGCTTCAGCAAACTCGGCAACAGGACGTTGCCGATGGCGATGCCGCCACCGATGACCCCCGTCCCAACATAGAGGCACCACGCGGGTCCCGCCGATCTCAGGACGATGCCACCGCCGATCAGGATCAGGGCTCCGAACAGGGAGCGTTCGAGCCCGTATTCGTGGGCGATGAGAGCGGCAATGGGTGAGATCGCCGCGAACGCCAACAATGGCAGAGTTGTGAGAGCTCCGGCCTCCGACGTACTGAGGTCGAAGCTCTCGCGGATCATGTTGAGAAGCGGGGCGACACTCGTAAAGGGTGCGCGCAGGGTTGCAGATATCAGAAGGATTCCGATGATCAACAACGCTGGCCGGGCAATTCTGGGCGACGAACTCATGGTCCTTGGCAAACCGATCTTGTGACGCTTTCCTCATACATCACACAATTTCGCCATGCGTGAATTAGCAATAACGACAATTGATCGCCAAAATAGGCCAATGCCGAGCGGCGGCTTGGATGATGTCGTCGCGCGCCTGCTCGGGCGCTCGTCACCGCCGCCAAAGAAGGCGACGCCGGAGGATCGGCTTACGCATTCGTATTGAGCGCGATCTTCTGAGAGTGAATGGGAGGCCTCTATCCGTCATCCTGAGGTGCGAGGCAGCGAAGCTGCCGAGCCTCGAAGGATGAACGGCCGCCGTTATTGCTGTCACCCTTCGAGGCTCGCGACCTGCGGTCGCTCGCGCCTCAGGGTGACGGATCGAGCTTGAGCGGCGCGCTTCAATTCAGGTCGTCATGTCGAAGGAGAATGAAGTTTGACGTCTGGCTCGGTGTTCGTAATCCGCCTCACACCATCGCATCCACCAGCATCGCGCCGAACAGGATCAGCCCAGCATCGCGATTCGATCTGAACAGCATCAGGCAATGCGCTGAATCGTCGATGTTCAGCCGCAACACTTGCCACGCCAGATGCGCGGCAAAGGCGACGAGGCCGAGCGCGAAGATCACGCCGCCGCCGGCCATCAATCCGGCAATGCCGATCAGCACGACGGCGCCGGCATAGAAGCTCGCCAGCATCGGCTGCGTATTCTCCTGAAACAGCAGCGCCGTCGATTTGATGCCGATGAGCGAATCATCGTCGCGGTCCTGGTGCGCATAAATCGTGTCGTAGCCGATCACCCAGGATATCGACCCGGCATAAAGCACCAGCGCCGGCCAATCGAGCCGGCCGAAGGCGGCCGGCCAGCCCATCAGCGCGCCCCACGAGAAAGCGAGGCCGAGCACGATCTGCGGCCAGTAGGTGATGCGCTTCATGAACGGATAGATCGCAACCACCAGCAGCGACGCGAACCCCGTCATCACGGTGAAGCGGTTGAACTGGAGCAGCACCGCGAGACCGACCAGCGCCTGCGCCAGCATGAAGATAGTGGCCTGCTTGGCTGTCACCTGTCCCGACGGGATCGGGCGCGAGCGCGTGCGCTCGACCATGGCGTCGAGGTCTCGATCGACCAGATCGTTCCAGGTGCAGCCTGCGCCGCGCATCGCAAAGGCGCCGATGAAGAACAACACGACGTGCCACAGGCTGGGCAGTGCGCCGGCGTGCATGCCGGCAAGGCCCACTGACCACCAGCACGGGATCAGCAGCAGCCAGGAGCCGATCGGACGGTCGAGGCGGGCGAGCCGCAGATAGGGACGGGCGAAGGCAGGGGCGAGGCCGTCGACCCAGTTTCCGGTCGCATCGGCGACGCGTCCGGTGCCCTCGCTCATTTGCCGAGCGGCGTACCGGTCAGGGTGTCAAAGGTGCCGCGGCCGGTCTTGATGTTATTCGAATCCGGAACGGGCGAGCCGAGCGCGTCGCTCAAGCTGGGCCCGCGCGGCGCCATCGGCGCCTGGGCGGCGGCATTGCAGACCTTGGTGCGGATCTCAACCGTGCGCGTGTGGCCGGTCTTGATGCTCTCCACAATCTGCGGGGGGATGCCGCACCAGACCGAATTGTCCTCCGCGTATTTGACCATCTTAGCTTCGGAGGCCGAGAACGTATTGAACAGTCCGCAGGCCTCCTTCGGCGATGCCTTGCGCGCGCTCGCCTGACGGATAGCCGCGGCCTTCTTCTCGGCGTCCGAGCGCAGCCTCATGAATTCCTGCACGCAGGGTGGCGCCTGCTGAGCTTGCTGCGGCGCCTGTTGCTGTGGGGCCTGCTGCTGCGGCGAAGGCTGGAATTGCGCGTGCGCCGCACCTGCGGCGAGCGGAATCACGCACGCGGCGATGAACACTGCCCGGCGCAAATTCATTGCAAATCCTCTCCACATCCCAGCGCATCATACATCGGGAAAAAGCCTTTCGGCGTCCCTAACAACCTGCCGAATACGTCGGGAAGGGGGCAGGTCTCGTGTAAAATCGACGCGCTCGCCTGCGCCGCCCGGACGGCGTAAACCTGTCCTTCCGTCATGACAACCATTGCCCCAATCACCTCGCCATGTCCCGTTACGATTTCCGCACCCCCCGCGTCTATGTCGATGCGACGCTCGCTGCCGGCGGCGAGGTGCCGCTCGACCGCGACCAGGCCAATTACCTGCTCAACGTGCTCCGGCTCAAGGGTGGGGACGAGGTGCTGCTGTTCAACGGCCGCGACGGCGAGTGGCGCGCAGGCCTGGTTTCGCCAGGTAAAAAGGCGCTTTCCGCCCGCTTGAACAGGTGCGAACGCGAGCAGCCCCAACCGCTCGATCTGCATTTCCTGTTCGCGCCGCTCAAGCACGCGCGGCTGGACTACCTGGTGCAGAAGGCGGTGGAGATGGGGGCCTCAAAGCTCCAGCCGGTGATCACGCGGCATACCCAGGTCGCCCGCATCAACCTCGAGCGCATGCGCGCCAATACGATCGAGGCGGCGCAGCAGTGCGGCATCCTGACGCTGCCGGAGGTGGGCGAGCCTTCGGGCTTCGAAAGCACGGTGAGCGCCCTTGGCGACCGGCTGTTGGTGTTCTGCGACGAGGACGCCGAGGTGAAGGACCCGGTGGCGGCGCTCGCGGCGACCGGCGCCGGTCGACCGATGGCGATCCTCATCGGGCCGGAGGGTGGCTTTGCCGAGGAGGAACGGGCGGCTTTGCTCAGACTCCCGCACGTCGTGCGGATCTCGCTCGGCCCCCGCATCCTGCGGGCGGATACCGCTGCCGTAGCGGCGCTGGCGCTGGTGCAGGCCGTCCTGGGCGACTGGCGTGGCTAAGGGCGGGAGCCCGTAGCGGCGCGCCCGGATTCACGAATCCGCGAGGCCCCCGCAAAGCTGTGAATCAAACCCGTCCCACAGGGAAAAACCTGTGATACACTTCGGCGTTCTTCGCGGGAGCTCTCATCATGGCGTCGTCGTCTCGTTGGCTCCGGTCCCTTGGGACCGCGCTCTTGTTCGGTTTTTGCACCTTCGCGCCCGCCCAGGCCGCGAATTGGATCGAGAAAACCTTCTATATGTCGGGGACGAACTTCGACGGCGTGCTGCCGTCCTGCGAGGAGGGGCTCGGCAAGGTCTCGGCGCGTTTCTCGGAAAAGGAGCGCAGCTTCTGGGGCTCGAACCTGCAAATCCTCGGCTACGAACGAGTGCGCGAGACCACCTACAGCCCATGGGCCCTCGGCACCGTTCCGCGCCGGTTTTGCCGCGCGACCGCCCAGGTCAGTGATGGCCGCAAGCACGCCGTGTATTATTCGATCGGCGAAGACTTGGGTATGATCGGCATGACCTGGGGTGTTGAATGGTGCGTGGTTGGCCTTGACCGCAACTGGGCCTTCAACCCGGCCTGCAAGATGGCGCAGCCGTAAGCGGCGCGCTTCTCGTCTGCTCAAATAGGCAAGACCGCGGTCAGCGCGCAGATGCTTCCTGCTGAGTCGCGGACGCGGACTGCCGCGCCGCGTCCATAATGGGCGTGCCGGCGAGCCAGTCGGCGTTAGCGGCCAAATCGAGCAGCGCCTCGCGCATCGTCAAGAGACGGGCCCGCTCATCCGGGGCGCAATCCGCACCGCCAGCGCGCGCCGCGCATTCCATGGCTAGGCGACGCAATTCGGCAGCATTGAGCATGTCGAGCATGCCAGACTCCAGAGGTTCACTCTGGGTTATGTTGGGGCCGTCGCGGAACATCCGCCAGTCCCACGTAGTCTAAGAGCAAAGCACTCATTTCACGGATCAGGCTAAAATTGCCGGGAATCCGCAAAATCACGCGTGCACGCTATTCGCCGTCCAGCACTCCGAAATCGGACGACTTCTTGCCGTCGCTCATCTGCACGAAACCGGCGCTCGCCAGCCCGAGCCGAAACAGTTCGCGCACGGCGGCAGCCCTGCTCGGCATCCGGTGCTTGAAGCGGAAATCATCCACTGCTGTGAGCTCGTCCGGCGACAACATGATTTGCAGACGCTCGCCGCGGGAGAGATTTGAGGTGTTGTTTCTTTCCATTGACATGGCGCGTGAGCCGATGGCGTTAGAGTGTAACAAGATTGATAATGAGCCACTTACTCATTCGTTTCATTTAACGCACGCTGCATCCGGCGTCAATACCTTTCAAAGGAAGCTCACTAACAAGCAAACATCTTTCATTTCCTTTTTGTTCTTGTAGTGTTCCGGAAGTTGCACTAGGTTGCACCGGAGCTGTTGAGTTTAATCAATTGTCGGTTTGTTCTTCGGTAGCCCCTCTGTCCGAGTAGAGGCGTCCATGGTCCGCGTTCGCGTTCGACTGGCGATCAATGTCTCGTTTGTGGCCGTCGGCCTCTTGGCACTCTTCACGACCTTTGGGCTCGCCCAGCAGGCTCCGGCATCGGGCCAGCCCGAAGGCCAAGCCGTGGAAAGGCAAGCGGAGATTCAGGTCGCGCGGCTCGACCGGCGGCAGAGCGAGCCGGGCAAATTCGATTTCTACGTCTTGGCCCTGTCCTGGTCGCCCTCCTATTGCGCGGCGGCGCAGGAGCGGGCGCCCGACCGCGCGCCCGACCAGCAATGCAGTGGGCGGCCGTTCTCGTTCGTGGTGCACGGCCTATGGCCGCAATACGAGCACGGCTTTCCCGCGTACTGCCAGGTGCCGGCGCCGCGCCTCGACCGCTCCATCGTCGGCAGCATGCTCGACCTGATGCCCAGCCCGCGCCTGATCTTCCACGAGTGGGATCGGTACGGCACCTGTTTGGGCCTGTCGGGCCGCGCCTATTTCGAGACCATCCGCAAGGCGCGCGCCGTGGTGAAAATTCCGGCGGAGTATCTTGAACTCGACAAGCCGATCACCGTGAGCCCAGGCGTGGTGGCCGAGGCCTTCGTGAGAGCCAATCCGGGCCTGTCGCCGGCCAATTTTATGATCGCCTGCGACCGGAAGCGGCTGACGGAAATCCGTGTCTGCATCGGCAAGGATTTCTCTTTCCACGACTGCAGCGAGGTGACGCGCCGCGCCTGCCGTCTCGACAAAATGGTGATGCCGGCAGTGCGCGGCGGCTGAAGCGTGCGTTCGGCATTGAGCGCGGGACTGTGGCATAAGCCTCGCGGCACACCGCCCGCGCAAGGCGTGCGGGCTCGTGGCCTTGCCTGACGACGCCTGACAACGAGCCGACCCGTGAACTATCGCCACGCTTTTCATGCCGGCAGCTTCGCCGACGTTTTCAAGCACGCAGTCTTCTGCCGCATCCTGCTCTATCTGCGCGCCAAGCAGGCGCCGTTCCGGGTGATCGATACGCATGCGGGGGCAGGCGTCTACGACCTGATGTCATCCGAAGCGAGCCGCGGCGGCGAATGGCACGGTGGTATAGAGAAACTCCTAGCGACGCCATTGGCGGAGCCGGCGGCGGCCTTGCTCAAGCCTTATCTCGAGATGATCGACGCGTTCAACGACGGCGGCGCGCTCAAGGTTTATCCAGGCTCGCCGGCGATCGCCCGCGCTTGGCTGCGCCCGCAGGACCGTTTGATCGCCTGTGAATTGGAGCCGCAGGCGGCGGCGACGCTTGCGAATTACCTCCAGCGTGATCGGCGCATCAAGACGCTCGAGATCGACGGCTGGACCGCGCTCGGCGCCACTGTGCCGCCGAAGGAGCGGCGCGGCCTGGTGCTGGTCGATCCGCCCTTCGAGCAGGACAGCGATTTCCGCCGTCTGGCCGAAGCGCTTGCCATTGCGCACCGCAAATGGGCGACCGGCATTTATGCGCTCTGGTATCCTATTAAGGGGCGCAGCGAGCCGGACGCCCTCGCCAAGCGGCTTCGTCGCCTCGCCATCGATAAGATCTTGCGGGCCGAGCTCATCGTCTCGCCGCTCAGCGATCCGACAAAGCTGAACGGCTCCGGCCTGATCCTGGTCAATCCGCCTTGGACGCTCGCCGGAGAACTCGCCACGTTGCTACCGGTCCTTGCCGAACGCCTGGGTCGTGACGGCAAAGGCAGCTTCAAGCTCGATTGGCTGGCCGCCGAAGGACAATCGAAGGAGTGATGACCGTCCGGTGACATCGTGGCCCTTTCCACAGCGGCGCGATTGGTGAATAGTTCCCCTATTGGCAGTGACGTTCCGCCCCCTTGGGGGGGCCGGCGGAGTTGACTGAGGCCGTTCGCGGCTGACGCTTTCCCCGACAGTGAATGTCCAGCCGAGCCATCGTGCGTGGGGCCGGTGGCGGAGCACAGAGGGGAAGGAGCTATCCGATGGCACAGACGGGTGTCGTTAAGTTCTTCAATGGCGAGCGGGGCTACGGCTTCATCAAGCCGGACGACGGCGGGCGTGACGTGTTCGTGCACATCACGGCCGTCGAGCAAGCGGGCCTCAAGGGCCTCAATGAAGGACAGCGCATCAACTTCGATGTCGAACCGGATAAGAAGGGCAAAGGGCCGAAGGCGGTGAACCTCGTTATCACCGGCTGACGAGGCGACACGCGGGCCTGAAGGGCGCGCGCACCTAAACTCAAATTGGACATTGATCGGGCGCGGGCGCTATACATCCCGCGTCCGAAAACGGCAGTGCATTGTCTCATGATGATTCTTCGTTCGTCGCCCGCCTCGCCCTTCGCGCGCAAGGTGCGCATCGCATCAAACCTGCTGCGGCTCGACAATCACATCGATGTGCGCGGCGTCGATCTCAACGACCCCGCCGACAACATCCGTGTGCAGAATCCGCTCGGCAAAATCCCCGCGCTCGTGCTCGACGATGGCACCGCCTATTACGACTCGCGCGTCATCCTCGATTATCTCGATCATCTCGCTGGCGGCGGACGCATCGTTCCACGTGAGGCGCCGGCGCGCCTTGCGGCCTTGCAGTTTCAGGCGTTGTGCGACGGCGTGCTCGATGCCTGTCTGCTGATCGTCTACGAGAGCCGCTATCGCGCGCCCGACAAGCACGAGCAGAGCTGGATCGATCGTCAGGCCGACAAGGTCGCGCGCGGCTTGAGCGCGCTCGACGCCGCGCCGCCGGCGCTCGACGGCAACTCAGGAGTTTTGCCGCACGTCGGACAGATCGCGCTTGCCTGCCTGCTCGGCTATCGCGACCTGCGTTTCGATCCGTCGTGGCGCAAGACCTATCCGCGCCTGCATGCTTGGCACGACGACTTCGCCGCGCGCGTTCCGGCCTTCGCGGCGACGAAGGTGGAGCGCTAAACCAAACTCTGCCGGCGTGACGCTTGCTCCGCTCGTGCCCGCGCACGCGGGCATCCAATTCTTTTCTGCGAATTTGTAAGCGCTGGATTCCCGCTTGCGCGGGAATGAGCGGAGTCTGTTGCCGCGCCGCGGGAGAGCGCATGCAAAAATCAAAAAGCCCCGGAGCGTAGCTCCGAGGCTTCTTTGTTTGACGCGTCTTCTAACAATCAGAAACGATAATTCAGGCCCGCACGCACGATGTTGGTGTGGAATTTCGCGTCGGTGCCGAAATTCGTGTCGCCATTGCCGAGATCGACATAGAGGTACTCGACTTTTGCGGTCCACGGTCCTGCGATGGCCGCTTCGATGCCGCCGCCGGCCGTCCAACCGACCTTCGTTGTATCTGTGTCGACGCCCGCGATCGACGACTTGATGTTGCCGAAGGCTGCGCCGCCGGTGACGTAAGGCAGCCAGCGATCGAAGGCATAGCCTAGACGGCCGCGAGCGGTGCCAAGCCAGTCGTTGCGCGTGTCGCAGCTAAAGCCGCCGCAACTTGAGCTGCCGCGAATGCTGGCCCAATCCATATCGCCTTCGACGCCGAGCACGGTCTGACCGATCTGCCAATTGTAGCCGATGGTGCCGCCGACGAGTCCGCCGGAAACATTGTGCGAACCGGACGGAAGCGCTCCTTCGAATTCCGATTTGCCAAAGGCGCCGCCGCCGTTGATGCCGAGATAGAAGCCGGTCCAGTTGTAGACCGGTAGCGCGACATAGGCCGGCGCTTTCATTGGCATCGCTTCACGGCGCGGAAGATCCGCAGCCGACGCAGCGGTCACACCAAGAGCGAGCAGGCCGACGCCCGCGAGCAGCAGCTTCTTCATGACGCACCTCGTTATGCATTTAACTGGAACGCGCGCGGATGCGCCGTACCCCGATTGCGCCAACAACGCACTGCACGTGACAACGTTCCGGCCAACATGCGGCGTGGCGCGCGGATGCGGTCACGATTGGTTTCGGCGGATGTGCATTCGCGATCATAAAATGCATTTGTGAGATGTGATTTACACAAAAAGAAAAAGCCCCGGAACGACGTTCCGGGGCTTCTTTGACTTTAGTCGCTTGCGTCGGATCAGAAGCGATAGTTCAGGCCCGCGCGCACGATGTTGGTGTGGAAGTCCACATCGGTGCCCAAGCTGCTGCCGCTGTCCTTGCCAAGGTCGGCGTAGAGATACTCGACCTTCGCAGTCCACGGACCGGCAAGTGCGAACTCCACACCGCCACCGACGGTCCAGCCGGCGCGGGTGTCGTCCGTGCTGCTGAACGGCGTGCTAGCCTTCACGTTACCGATGGCGAGACCGCCGGTCACGTAGGGCATGACGCGATCAAACGCGTAGCCGAGGCGGCCACGCACGGTCGCCAGATAGTCGTTACGAATCTCGTTGGTGCCGCCGAGGGCGCTGCTCGTGCTGCCGCGCAGGCTGCTCCAATCAGCGTCGCCTTCGAGACCGATGACGGTCTGGTTGAACTGCCAGTTGTAGCCGATGGTGCCACCGACCAGCGCGCCCGAGGTGGTCGAGCTGCCGGCGCCGCTCCAATCCGAACGGCCAAAGCTGCCGCCGCCGTTGATACCGAGGTAGAACCCGGTCCAGTTATAAGGGGCCGCGTAGAGCGGCGCCTTCGTCGGGTATTGCTGCCGGACCGGGAGATCCGCCGCGTTCGCCGCTCCCATCATCGTCACAACGGCAAGCGCACTTACGCCGGCCAAAATTACTCGCTTCATTCCAAAACCTCCTAGAAAGCCCCCGCTTAAGAGTGGGGCAAAGTATTCGGATTCAGTTCTGCGTCTAGTGCGTAAAAGACACACCACACAGCTAGTTGTTGAAAGTATTGTCTCGGTTGCGACAGCCAGTTGCCACGTTTTTGCCTCAATATAAACTGGTGAAAGTATGGAGCCCGACAAAGTCTATACTTTGGTTGCACATCGCCCGCGCAAGCTCAGACGATTAGACACAAAAAGAAAAACCCCGGGCCGAAGCCCGGGGTTTTCTCGGCCGAAGCGGGGGCATCCGCTTAGAAGTGATAGTTCAGGCCGAGACGCAATACGCTCGATTGCAGGCCGTTGTCGTTTCCGGTGATCGAATAAGAGCGGCTTCCGAGGTCCATATAGAGATATTCGACCTTGGCCGACCAGTTGGCGGTGATGCCGACTTCCATACCGACGCCCGCGGTCCAACCGAGTTGGGTCTTGTCTTCCGTGAGACCGTTCAATTCGCCGTTCACGCCGCCATAGGCGAGACCGAAGGTTCCGTAAGCCAGGATATTGCTGAAGGCATAGCCGGCGCGGGCGCGCAGGGTGCCGAACCACGGATTGGAGAACTTGTAGGGGGCGAAGGTGTCATCGGCGGCCGAGCCCTGGATGTCGGTTTCGCCGCCGAACACGAACTGGCCGCTCTGCCAATTGTAACCAGCCTGCGCACCGCCGGCGATGCCGCTCGGCTCGATGTTGCTGCTGGTGATCTTGCCCCACTCGTAGCCGAGATTCACGCCGGCGTAGAAGCCGCTCCAGTTATAGACGCTGGTCGGGCTCGTGTAATAGGGCTGGGGGCCGCGCGGCAGATCGGCGGCGCTGGCCGCGCTTGCCGCGGCAGTCATCGCGACCGCCAGGATCAACTTCTTCATGACACTCTCCACTCGACTTTGATGCGCGCCCCGCGGGCAGCGGAATCAGGCGTCGGTTCCGTGTCGTTCCGGCGTGGCCGTCTGCGTCCAATTCGGCGCAAACAGGGCCGCGAAGCCGGTGCGACGGCGAAAGTCCGACAATTTCGTGGAGATTTATCGAGCCTTTTAAGTTAATCGGTTATGAATCGCTAAGGATCAGCAGTTGTTATCCCTAAAGAAGCCTTAGGAATTCGTGGTTTTACTATGGCTGTATTTACCACGCCTGCTGAGGGTCTATTTACTATGATCGCAAGCAGACGAACGGCGTCTTGCGCTGAGCGGCCGGGCGGTGCGCGTGACAGCGCCGGCCGCGACCGCGTATGAGACGTCACGGAACCAAGACACGATGCCCGACACGACACAGAGCCAGGCGCGCGCGGCGCTGATCACCGGCGCCAGCCGCCGCATCGGCCGGGCCATCGCGCTGACGCTGGCGCGCGCCGGCTATGCGCTGGCGCTGCACGCGAATCGCTCGCGCGATGACGCCGAAC
The DNA here is from genome assembly GCA_036519015.1 of Pseudolabrys sp. Classification (GTDB taxonomy): domain Bacteria; phylum Pseudomonadota; class Alphaproteobacteria; order Rhizobiales; family Xanthobacteraceae; genus Pseudolabrys. The sequence goes on from DATDMA010000238.1 coordinate 16,181, forward strand.
GGCTTGCCGCCGAGATCGGCGCGGCAGGTGGGCACGCCGCGGTTGTGCTCGGCGATCTTGCCGATGCGCAGGCGGTGCGCGGCATTGTTCCAGCCGCCGTCGCCGCGGTCGGGCCGTTGGCGTTGCTGGTGAATAATGCCAGCGAATTCGCCGAGGACGGGATCGCGACGCTCGACCGCGCCCCCTTCGACCACACCATGGCGGTGAACCTCGCCGCGCCTCTGTTCCTGGCGCAAGCGTTCGCCGCGCAGGCCGGAGAGGGCGCATCGATCGTCAATGTGCTCGACCAGCGCGTGCTCAAGCCGACGCCGCGCTTCCTCTCATATACATTGAGCAAGAGCGCGCTCTACACCGCCACGACCACGCTGGCGCAGGCGCTGGCGCCGCGCGTGCGCGTCAACGGCGTGGCGCCGGGGCCGACGCTGCCGAGTGCGCGCCAGACCGATGCGCAATTCGCCGCGCAGGCGGCCGCCTTGCCGCTCGGGAGCGGGCCTGCGCCCGACGACATCGCGGCGGCTGTGCTCTATCTGGCGGAAGCACGCAGCGTCACGGGCGTGACTATGGCCGTCGATGGCGGCCAGCACCTGTCCTGGCGCACCGCGGATAGCGATCTCGCGGAGTAGAATGCGCCTCCCCGCATATTATCTTTGATCCAATGAACGGCACGCCCAAAGACATCGACCCGGACAGCGACCTCCGCGAGGAGGACGAGGAGCAGACGCTGCCCGAGTTGGAGTTGACCGAGGCGCCGGCCGGCACGCTCGCCGCCGGCCGCGCCGCGATCGCGCGCGCGGTCAAGCATGCGCCATCGGCGCCCGGCGTCTACCGCATGATCGACGCCAAGGGCGACGTGCTCTACGTCGGCAAAGCCAAGAACATCAAGAAGCGGGTCACGAACTACACGCGGCCGAACGCTTACGACGCCCGCATCGCGCGCATGATCTCGGCGACGGTGACGATGGAGTTCGTCTCCACCAAGACCGAAACCGAGGCGCTGCTGCTCGAGGCCAATCTGATCAAGCGCCTGCGGCCGCGCTTCAACGTGCTGCTGCGCGACGACAAATCGTTCCCCTATATCATGATCACCTCGGATCATTGGGCGCCGCAGATTTTGAAGCATCGCGGCGCGCGGACGCGGCCGGGACATTATTACGGGCCCTTTGCCAACGCCGGCGCGGTCAACCGCACCATCAATGCGCTGGAGCGCGCGTTCCTTTTGCGCTCCTGCTCGGATTCTTATTTCGAGGCGCGCACGCGGCCGTGCCTGCTGCATCAGATCAAGCGCTGCTCGGCGCCATGCACCGGCGAGATCGATTTTTCCGGCTACAGCGGGCTGGTGCGCGAGGCCAATGAATTCCTTTCCGGCCGCAGCCAGTCGGTGCAGAAGGAACTCGCCGAGGCGATGGACACGGCATCCGACGCGCTCGATTTCGAGCACGCGGCGATCTATCGCGACCGCCTCGCGGCTCTGTCGGCGATCCAGTCTCACCAGGGCATCAATCCGCGCAACGTGGAAGAAGCGGATGTGTTCGCTGTGCACCAGGACGGCGGGTACACCTGCGTCGAGGTGTTCTTCTTCCGCACCGGCCAGAACTGGGGCAACCGGGCCTACTTCCCCAAGGCCGACCGTACGCTCGGCCCCGGCGAGGTGCTCGGCGCCTTCATGGCGCAGTTCTATGACGACAAGCCGCCGCCGCGGCTGATCCTGGCCTCGCATACGTTCGAGGAATGCGACTTGCTGGCCGAGGCGCTCTCCGCCAAGAGCGAGCGCAAAATCGAGATCAGCGTGCCGCAGCGCGGCGAGCGCAAAGAGCTGATGATGCACGCGCTCGCCAATGCGCGCGAGGCGCTGGCGCGCAAGCTCGCGGATACGTCGTCGCAGCAGAGGCTGCTCAATGAGATGACGGAGACCTTCGGTCTGTCGCGCGCGCCGCGCCGCATCGAGGTCTTCGACAACAGCCATATCGCCGGCACCAATGCGGTGGGCGCGATGATCGTCGCGGGGCCCGAAGGCTTCCGCAAAAACCAATACCGCAAGTTCAACATCCGCTCGCAGGATCTCACGCCGGGCGACGACTACGGCATGATGCGAGAGGTGCTGCAGCGGCGTTTCAAGCGGTTGCTGGAGGAGAGCCCGCGAGCGATAGGCTCGGCCTTACCCTCTCCCCTTGTGGGAGAGGGTGGCGTCTCTCTTTCTTCACCCCCCTTGCGGGGGAGGTCGGCGAGCGAAGCGAGCCGGGAGGGGGGTGAGCCACTGATGCATGCGAATGAGATTACCCCCCTCCCTATCCCTCCCCCGCAAGGGGGGAGGGAAGAACTCGTGGAGAGCGACGCGCACGCGCCCCTCGACGAGCGCGACGAAAACGACCGCGACGACTCGCCCTGGCCCGATCTCCTGCTGATCGACGGCGGGCAGGGCCAGCTCAAGGCGGCCACGGATACGCTCGCCGAGCTCGGAGTCATCGATGTGCCCATGGTCGCCATCGCCAAAGGGCAGGACCGCGAGGCCGGCCGCGAGACGTTCTTCATGGCGGGCCGCAGCCCATTCAAGCTGCCGCCGCGCGACCCACTCCTGTATTTCGTCGAGCGGCTGCGCGACGAAGCGCATCGGTTCGCCATCGGCTCGCACCGCGCCCGCCGTAAAAAGGACCTCCGCGAGGCGGGGTTGCAGGAAATTCCCGGCATTGGGCCGACGCGGAAGCGCGCGCTGCTCCGCCATTTTGGCACTGTGAAAGCCATCGAACGCGCATCCCTGCCCGACCTTGCGCAGGTGCCTGGAATTAATGCGGAGACCGCGCGAAAGATATATGAGTTCTTCCACGAGCAAACGGGGCGGTAAGCGCGACCCCCGGGTCATGCCGAGTATGGCCATGACGAAGGCCGGGTCGCGAGCAAGGGTAATGAGAGGACAGGAATGATCATTCAACGGCAAGAAGACGTCACACCGGTTGTGGTGGACGCCTACAAGAACATCGAGGATGCGCGGCTGCGCGAAATCGTCGCCTCGCTGGTCAAGCACCTGCATGCGTTCGCGCGCGATGTGCATCTGACTGAAGAAGAGTTTCAGAACGGCGCCCAAATCGTCGCCAAGCTCGGCCAGCTGAGCAACACGACACACAACGAAGTCGTGCTGATGTCCGGTTCGCTCGGCTTCTCGGCGCTGGTCTGCCTGCTCAATAACGGCAATAACGGCCAGACCGAAACGACGGCCAATATGCTCGGGCCATTCTGGCGCATGAACTCGCCGCGCACCGAGAACGGCGGCTCGATCATCCGTTCGCCGACGCCGGGTCCGGCGATCTTCGTCAACTGCACCGTCAAGGATCAGGCCGGCAAGCCGGTCGTGGGGGCCGAGGTGGACATCTGGCATTCCTCGACGGAAGGTTTCTACGAACAGCAGGATCCGAAACAGGCGGACATGAACCTGCGCGGCAAGTTCACGACCGACGAGAACGGCCATTTCGGCTTCCGCAGCATCAAGCCGGCCGGCTACCCGATCCCGGTCGAGGGACCGGTGGGCGACCTGCTGCGCCACGCCAAGCGGCACAACTTCCGCCCGGCGCATCTGCACTTCCTGATCTTCAAGGAAGGCTTCAAGACGCTGATCTCGCAGATCTACACCAATGACGACGACAAACTCGAGACGGACGTCCAGTTCGGCGTCACCCGCGCCCTCATCGGCGACTATGTCCGCCACGATGGGCCGGCGCCGGCCGCCGACGTGAAGGGCGAGTGGTACTCGCTCGATCAGACTTTTGTGATGGAGAAGGGCGTGGCCCGCCTGCCCAAGCCGCCGATCGACTAGCTCTGCGTGGATTGCCGGTCAAACTGCGTTGATTTGCGGGCGGCGGAAGGTTGACCTTGCCGCCGCCCCGGTGTTCCTTCAACGCATGAACGCGGTCAGTTCCCGGTTGCCGGCGCGTCCGCTCGCGCTGCCGAACATCTTGACTTATGCCCGCATCGCCGCGGTTCCGGTGGTGGTGGGAGTGCTCTACTGGCAGAGCATTTTCGACGGCCCGTTGTGGCTGCGCTGGCTCGCCCTCGTCATCTTTATCTGCGCCGGCGTCACCGATTTCCTCGACGGCTATTTCGCGCGCATCTGGGGCCAGCAGTCTTCGCTCGGCCGCATGCTCGATCCCATCGCCGACAAGCTGCTCGTCTCGTCGTGCCTGCTGATGCTGGCGGCGGAGGAAACCATCCGCGGCTGGACGCTGCTGGCGGCGGTGGTCATCCTCTGCCGCGAAATCCTCGTTTCCGGCCTGCGCGAGTATCTGGCCGAATTGCGCGTCAGTGTTCCGGTGACCCGGCTTGCCAAATGGAAGACCGGGGGCCAGATGCTGGCCATCGGCTTCCTGATCGCGGGCGAGGCGGGCGACCTGATCGTGCCGGGGATCACCGAGGTCGGCATCCTGCTGCTGTGGCTGTCGGCGCTGCTGACGCTCTACACCGGGTACGACTATATGCGGGCCGGCTTGCGTTATATGATTGCTGAATAGCGCACGATCCCGGGAACCGGTTTTCGGACAAGATCATGCGCAGGCAAAAACCATGAAGCTCCGCTATTTCGCCTGGGTGCGCGAGCGCATCGGCAAGCCTGAGGAAGATCTCGAGGTGCCGGCGGGGGTGGCCACGGTCGGCGACTTGATCCAATGGCTGTCCTCGCGCGGCGAGGAGTATGCCTACGCCTTCGAGAACCCGAAGGTGATCCGGGCGGCCATCGATCGCACCCATGTGAAGGCGCAGACCCCGATCGTGGGCGCCGGTGAGATCGCCTTCTTCCCGCCGATGACGGGGGGATAGACCCTCGTCGTCGAGGGTGGCCCTGGGATTCCGGGTTCGCACGCTAAGCGTACGCCGCGGAATGACGCGGGGAACCCGATGAGCTAGATTGATGCTATGACCATTCCGTCCACCGTGCGCATTCAGCGCGAGCCGTTCGATGCCGCCGCGGAGGCGGCAAGGCTCACGCGCGGCCGCACCGACATCGGCGCGGTGGTGACCTTCGCCGGCATCTGCCGCGGCGCCGAGGGAAGCGAGCCGATCGCCGCGCTCACCCTCGAGCATTACCCCGGAATGGCCGAGGCGGAGATCGAGCGCCACGTGCAAGAAGCGATCGAGCGCTGGCCGCTTCTTGGCGTCACCGTCATTCATCGGCACGGCCGCATTACGCCGGGCGAGGATATTGTTTTGGTGATTACTGCATCGTCGCATCGCGAGGCGGCTTTTGCTGCGGCGGAATTTTTGATGGATTATCTGAAGACGCGCGCGCCGTTCTGGAAGCAGGTCGAGAAGGCCGGCGAAAAGACCTGGGTCGAAGCCAAGGCGACAGACGACGCGGCGGTCGAGCGCTGGACAGTGCCGGGGCGGCACGCAGCGGAGTGACGGCTGGAGGGCAACATGATCCGGTTTGTGATCGCGTTACTCGCGGTCACCGCGCTTGCGGGTGAGCAGGCGCGGGCCGCGCAAGTTACATATTATGCAGTGCCGCGTGGCGCACATCCGCATGACGTAGCACCGGCGCCGGACGGCACGGTCTGGTACACCGCGCAGTCGCAAGGCGCGCTCGGCAGTCTCGATCCGAAGACAGGAAAGACGACGCAGATCGGGTTGGGCGCCGAGGCCGCGCCGCACGGCGTCATCATCGGTCCCGACCGCGCGGCCTGGGTCACCGAAGGCGGACAAAACGCGATCGCGCGTGTCGATCCCGAGACCAAAGCCGTGAAGCTGTTCCCGCTGCCCAAGGAATTTCCCGACGCCAACCTCAACACCGCGACGTTCGATCGCAAGGGCATCCTCTGGTTCACGGGCCAGAATGGCGTCTATGGCCGCGTCGATCCGGCGAGCGGCAAGGTCGATGCGTGGAAGGCCCCGAAGGGTGCCGGCCCTTACGGCATCACCACGACACCGAACGGCGATATCTGGTACGCCTCGCTCGCCGGCGACCACATTGCCAAGATCGACACGGTGAGCGGCGACGCGCTGATGGTGCAGCCGCCGAAAGCTGGCGTGGGTCCGCGCCGCATCTGGTCGGACTCCAAAGGCATGCTGTGGGTGAGCTTCTGGAACACCGGCGAGATCGCCCGCTACGATCCGCTCAACAAAGCGTGGAAGGTCTGGAGCCTGCCCAAGAGCAAG
>DATDMA010000239.1:0-9670 GCA_036519015.1 Pseudolabrys sp.
CGCAGTCTATCGAGATGCTGCGGAGTATGGGTCCCGGGTCTCGCAAGGGCTCGCCCGGGACGACAGAAACTCAATCCATCACGATCGGCTCTTCCTCATGCGCCGGGCCTGCAGCAGCGGCGGTCGGTTTCTTCGCCGTGCCGATGATCATCACCAGGGGGATGACCCCCAGCGTCAGAAACATCAGTAGCTTGAAATCGTTGAGATAGGCGATCATGTTCGCCTGCTGCGTGACGATCATGTCGAGCATGGCGCGGCCCAAGTCGGTTTTGATGTTCAGCATTGATGCCACGTCCGGCATCTGTAGTGCGTCGTTGAACGGCGTCACGTCTTCCGCCAGTCGTGCATGCATCACCGTGGTCCCGCTGGTGAGCTGAGCGATCACCATGGAAATGCCGATCGACGAGCCGATGTTGCGCATCAGCGTCAGGATCGACGTGCCGCCCGTGCGCAGGTGTCCGGGCAGAGTCGAGAACGCCACCGAGGAAATCGGTACGAACAGCAGCCCTAAGCCCACGCCCTGCACGATGCTGGTGAGTACGATCGTCTCCTGCGTGACGTCGAGCGAGTACCCGGTCATGTAATAGAGCGTGCCGCCGGTGAGCAGCAGCCCGATGAGGATGAGATAGCGTGTCTCGATCAGCTTCATCAGCCGCGGCACAGCCAGCATCGTGAGCAGCGTGCCGACGCCGCGCGAGCCGAGCAGGAAGCCGGCAGTCTGGATCGGGTAATTGAGCAGGTTCTGCATGAACGGCGTGACCAGCGCCATGGTGCCGAACAGCACCACGCCGATTACCACCATGAACACGACGCCGCTGACGAAATTGCGGTCCTTGAACAAGTCGAAGTTCACGAACGGCGTGGGCGTCGTCAGCGAGTGGGCAAAGAAATAGTAGAATCCCACCGCCGAGATGATTGTCTCGATCCAGATCTCGCGCGCTTCGAACCAGCCGACCTGTTCGCCGCGGTCGAGCATCAGTTGCAGCGAGCCGATGCCGATGGCTAGCGCGATGAACCCGAACCAGTCGAAGCGCATGCTCTCCTGTTTCTTGGTCTCATCCATGAACAGCATGAGGCCGAAAGCGGTGAGGACACCGATCGGCAGGTTGATCAGAAACACCCAGTGCCAGGAGTAATTGTCGGTGAGCCAGGCGCCGAGCGTCGGGCCCATGATCGGTCCGAGCATCACCCCGACGCCCCAGATCGCCATGGCCTGGCTGCGTTCCTCGGGCGTGTAGACGTCGAGCAGCAAGGCCTGCGAGAGCGGCACCAGCGCGGCGCCGGCCATGCCTTGCAGCAGACGGAACAGCACCATCTCTTCGATGTTCTGCGCCACCGCGCAGAGCAGCGACGCGATGGTGAAGCCTACCACGCACATGATGAACAGCTTCTTGCGGCCGAAGCGGTCGGCGAGCCAGCCCATCGGCGCGGTCATGATCGCGGCCGCGACGATGTAGGACGTCAGCACCCAGTTGATCTGGTCGAGCGAGGCCGACAGCGATCCCTGCATGTAGGGCAGGGCGACGTTGGCGATAGTGGTGTCCAACGCCTGCATGATGGTGGCGGTCATGGCGCAGACCGTCACCATCATGCGTCGCGTCTTTGGCGACATCGCTGCGGCGGGCGCCGGGCTCATTACAGCTTGTCCGAAGCTTCGCTTGCCGCCGCGGAGCCGAACGGCATGCGGCTATGGTGGGTGTCGATCTCGACATTCACGCTCATGCCGGAGCGAAGCAGGCGCGTGTCTTCCTCCTTGTCGAAGCCGATGCGCACGGGCACGCGCTGCACCACCTTGACCCAGTTACCGGTCGCGTTCTGCGGCGGCAGGATCGAGAACTGGGCGCCGGTGCCGGGGCTCACCGCGAGGACGGTGCCCTTGAACGTATGGCCGGGGAAGCTGTCGATATCGAGCGTGGCCTTCTGCCCGACGCGCAGATAGGTGATGTCGGTTTCCTTCGGATTGGCATCGACCCATGGCGCCAGGTCATCAACCACGCTCAGGATCGGCGAGCCGGCCGGCACGAAGCGGCCGACCTGGATGTTGTCGACCTGCGTCGCGGTGCCAGAGATCGGCGCGCGGACGGTCGTGTGGTTGAAGTCGCGCTGCGCGTTGTCGAGCGCGGCCTTGGCCTGCGCATATTCAGGGAATCGGTCGAGCGGCAGATTGGGATCGCCGAGCAACTGGTTCAGCGTGGTATCGCGCTGCTGCCTGGTGAACTCCAATTCGAGCTGGGCGGTCACGAGCGCGCCCAAGGACGTATCGACATCGAGCTGCGAGCCGGCCTGCGTCTGCACCAGCTTGGTCTTGCGATCGACGTCGCGCTGCTTGAGATCGACGTTCTTCTGCGCAAGATCGACGAGGTCGTTGAGCGACTTGTAGCTAGTCTTGAGCTTGTTGAAGGCACTGCGCGACGCGTTGAGCTTGCCGTTCGCCCCATCGAGCTGGAGCTGGTAGGGCACCTTGTCGAGCGTGAACAGCTCGTCGCCGGGCTTCACATGCTGGCCTTCGCGGATTGCGACATGGATGATCTTGCCGGAAATATCCGGCGTGATCAGCACCTTCTGCGCGCCTACATAGGCATTGTCGGTAGAGATGTAGCGCCCGCCGGTAATGTAGATGCCGAACCCGACCACGGCCGCGATCAGCGGCAGCGCGACGAGCAGGGTCATGCGCAGGCGCTTGCGGCCGAACCCTGCCTGCGCGCCCGACTTTGCCGGTGCCTGGCTTGCGCCTTCCGGCTGCGATTTGGCTTCGGCCAGGGGAACGATTTTGAGAGCCTTGTCACTCATAATGATTCAACCAGTGCGGATTGTTGCGTGTTGTTGTTGGCGTTGCGATTAATGGCCGCGCGCAGGTTGTCTTTCATGACAACGATATCGCGCAGCAGGTGCTCGATCGCTTTGGGATCGATCCCGTGGAGCACCTCTTTCATGACGTCCTGTCCAAGGCGGGCGAGGTGCTCGAGCAGGGGCCGGGCGGCCGGCTTGAGATAAAGGCGATTGGCGCGCCGGTCGTTGGGATCGGCGCGGCGTTCGATCAGCTCGTTTTCGGCCAGGCGGTCGAGCAAGCGGGTGAGCGAGATCGGCTGCAGGTCGAGAAGCTCGGCCAACTCCGATTGCTTCAGTCCCTCCTGGCGGTCCAGCCGGACCAGGACCGACCATTGCGCCTGGGAAATGCCGAGCTGCCGCCCACGCTGGTCGGCGTAGGTGCTCAGCATCCGCGCCACGTCTTTGAGATTGAAAGCGATTTCTCGCTCGATCGGGAATTTGGTCATGGTTCTCAGGGGGTTAATCAGTACCCATATAATAAGCATCCTTATAATAACTGCAATAGGCCTTTTGGCTAAATTCCACCGTCGGTAACGGGTGACGCCGGTGGCACCCTCGGGCACAGTTCGCGCCCTGCGGGTGTTTGTTGAAAAGAAGAATGACGCGGTGGCGGCGTGTCGCGCCGGTTGCCGCGGGCAAAGGGAGGTCAGCGATGAGCGACGACGTCCACGAGGTCTATGCCGTCCGTTACGCCGAGCACCCGCGCATGCGTTCGGAGAACTACATCTTCGGCGACCCGCACGACGAGATGGTACCATTCGCCTATTACGTCTGGGTCATCAAAGGTCCGCATGGCACCTTCGTCTGCGACACCGGGTTCGATCACGCGGCGGCTGCTGAGCGTGGGCGCACCATCGTCCATCCGGTGGCGGAAGGACTCGGCGCGCTCGGTGTCGAGCCCGGCAAGGTGCGCGACGTGGTCGTCACGCATATGCATTGGGATCACGCCGGCAACCACGACCTGTTCCCCAATGCACGCTATCACGTGCAGGACGCCGAGATGGGCTACGCCACCGGCCGTTGCATGTGCCACAAGATGCTGCGCGTGCCGTTCAACGAGAGCGACGTACTCGCCATGGTGCGCAAGGTCTTCGCCTATCGCGTCGAGTTCCACGATGGCACCGAGGAACTCGCGCCCGGCATCACATTGCACAAGATCGGCGGCCACTCGAAGGGCCTGCAAAGCGTGTGCGTGAAGACGCGGCGCGGCTATGTGGTCGTCGCCTCCGACTGCTGCCACTTTTACTCGCACATCGACGAGGGCCGCGTGTTCCCGATCACCTACAGCGTCGGCGACACGCTCGAGGGCTACAAGACGCTGCTCAAGTTGTCATCATCGCGCCACCACATGATTCCGGGTCACGATCCTGTGGTCACGGACATCTATCCAGCCGCAAAACCGGGGCTGGAGAACTGGATCGTGCGCTTGGATGCAGAGCCAAAGGGGTGAGGCGCGAGCGCACTTTGGAATAGCGCAAAGATCGCCCAATCCACCGCAATGGCGAACAAGTTGCCGTCGAGCGGGTTACTACATCCTGGAGGGGTTATAAACTAGGTGTAGGACCTTTCATGGAAAGGATACTCGAGCTTCTCTCTCAATTGTCGCGCCGGCGTTTTCTCGAGACCGCCGGGGCCACGGGCCTCATGCTGGCGTCGCCTTTGGCGCGCGCCGAGATGCCGACAGAGAGCGCATCGACGTCGGCCGAGAACGCATCGACGCACAACGAGACCGTGACGCTGACCGTCAACGGCCAACAGCATTCTCTCGATCTCGACCCGCGCACGACCTTGCTCGATACGCTGCGCGAACATCTTGGGCTCGTCGGCTCAAAGAAGGGCTGCGACCAGGGTCAGTGCGGCGCCTGCACGGTCATTGTCAATGGGCAGCGCATCGTTAGCTGTCTGACGCTCGCGGCCATGCATTCGGGCGATGAGGTCACCACCATCGAAGGTCTCGCCCATGGCGACGACCTTCATCCGATGCAGGCCGCATTCGTCAAACACGACGGCTTGCAGTGCGGCTACTGCACGCCGGGCCAGATCTGCTCCTCCGTCGCCATGCTTGCCGAACACAAGGCGGGCTGGCCGAGCTACGCGACCGCCGATGTCGCCACACAGCCGGCTTTGACACATGCCGAGATAGCCGAGCGCATGAGCGGCAACATCTGCCGCTGCTCGGCTTACCCCAACATTGTCGCGGCGATTCGCGACGTCGCCGCTGGAGGCCGCGCATGAAGCCGTTCCGTTACGAAAAGGCGAGCGCCATCGCCTCGGCTTGCACCTCCGCTGCCCAGCCGGCCGCCAAGTTCATCGCCGGCGGCACCAACCTGATCGATCTGATGAAGATGCAGATCGAGACGCCGGCGCATCTCGTCGACATCAACGCGCTGCCATTGCGCGAGATCGAAGAAACCCCGGATCACGGCCTGCGCGTCGGCGCGCTCGTCAGCAACAGCGCGCTCGCCGCCGATATGCGCGTGCGCCACAGCTATCCGCTCCTGTCGCAGGCGATCCTGGCCGGTGCGTCGGGCCAGATTCGCAACAAGGCCACCACTGGCGGCAATCTGCTCCAGCGCACCCGGTGCCCGTACTTCTACGACACCACCAAACCCTGCAATAAGCGCGACCCCGGCTCCGGATGCTCCGCGCTGCGCGGCCTCAACCGGATGAACGCCGTGCTGGACGTGAGCGACAACTGCATCGCCGCGCACCCGTCCGATATGGCGGTCGCCATGGCTGCGCTGGATGCACGCGTGGAAACCGTCGCGCGCGACGGCGCAACCCGCACCATCCCGATCGATGCGTTCTATCGCGCGCCCGGCGACACGCCGAATATCGAAACGGTGCTGGCGCCGGGCGAACTGATCCGCTCGGTCGTGCTGCCGCCGCCGCCGCCGGGCCGTCAGATCTACCGCAAGGTGCGCGACCGCGCGTCTTACGCGTTTGCCTTGGTTTCGGTCGCGGTCATCGTCGCGCACGACAACAACCGGGTTCAGGCTACGCGCGTCGCCTTCGGCGGCCTCTCCTACAAGCCATGGCGATCGGCGGACGCGGAAGCAACGCTCTCGGGCGCCGCGCTCACGCGTGCGTCCTTCGATACCGCCGGCACAGCCGCGCTCAAGAACGCGCGTGGCTATGGCCATAACGATTTCAAGATTCCGCTCGCGCGCCGCACGTTGCGCGCGACGTTGGCCAACGCCGCCGGCGTCATCTGAGGAGAATAAAGAGCATGGCTCAAACGACCTCCACCCAGGAGATCGGCCTCCCGCTCGATCGCGTCGACGGCCGGCTGAAAGTGACGGGGAAGGCGACCTACGCCTATGAATACGCAGGGCAGGGACGTGCGGCCTATGGCGTCATCGTTCCCGCTTCGATCGCCAAGGGTCGCGTCGTCTCGGTCGACGTGCGCGATGCGCAGCACGCCCCCGGCGTGTTGCTCGTCCTCACCAAGGACAATGCGCCGACGCAGCATCCGTTCGGCCCGGTCGATCTGACGGACCGCTTCGCGCGCGCGATGCCTGCGATGAACAATGACGAGGTGGCGTATTTCGGTTTTCCCGTCGCCTTCGTCGTCGCCACGACGTTCGAGCAGGCCACCGGCGCGGCTGCGCTGGTCAAGGTCCACTACGAATCGTTGCCCGCCGCCTACGATCTGCAGAAGGCGAGATCAACGGCAATAAACCCGGGCAAGATGAACGGTGGCGATCCGGCGGACAGCGCCATCGGCAATTTCGAAGCGGCCTTCGCCGACGCGCCGGTGAAGATCGACGCGGTCTATACTACGCCCTATCAGAGCCAGGCCCCGATGGAGCCGCATGCGACGATGGCGTCGTGGGATGGGCCGAAGCTGACCGTGCATACGGCGGCGCAGTTGACGGCGAGCCCGCAGGAAGGCCTTGCCAGGACGCTCAATATCCCCAAAGAGAATGTTCGCGTCATCACACGCTATATCGGCGGCGGCTTCGGCAGCAAGTTGCCGTACTACTACGATGCGACGCTCGCGGCGATCGGCGCTCGCATGGTTCATCGGCCGGTGAAGGTGGCGTTGACGCGGCCGCAGCTCTTCCACATGACCAGCCATCGCAGCGCATCCGAGCAACGTTTGCGGCTGGGCGCAAACCGCGACGGCCGCCTGATCGCCTATGGCCAGGATGCGCTCGTGCAGACGGCGCGCTTCGACATCTACACCGAGCCGGTCTGCAGCGCGGCTCGCATGCTGTATGCCGCGCCCAATCGGCTGACCCGCCATCGCCTCGCGAAACTCGATTTGCCGCGTTCGGATTCGATGCGCGCGCCGGGCGACTCGATCGGCCTGCTTGGGCTTGAATGCGCGATGGACGAACTGGCTGAGGCGCTCAACATCGATCCGGTGGAGTTGCGCCTGCGCAATGATACGCAGACCGATCCCGAGCAGAAGAAGCCCTTCTCTTCGCGCTATCTCGCCGAAGCACTGCGCGAGGGCGCCGCCCGTTTCGGCTGGGATAAGCGCGTCGCCAAGCCCGCCAGCGTCCGCGATGGACGTTGGCTGGTCGGTCTCGGCGTCGCATCTGCCATCCGCGGCGATGTGCTCAAGAATGCGACGGCGAGAGCGAGCCTCGGGAATGATGGCCGGCTCACCGTCGAACTGGCGATGACCGACATCGGCACCGGCACCTACACGATCCTCACTCAAATCGCCGCGCAGACGATGGAGATGCCGGTCGATCGTGTCACCGTCCTCATGGGTGATACCAACTATCCGCCCACTGCCGGCTCCGGCGGCTCGTTCGGCGCGGCGACGTCCGGCGCGGCAGTTCTCGCCGCCTGCCAGAAGCTCAAGGCGGGCCAAGCCTCCGGCATGAAGGAAGCCGAAGGGTCGGTGACGTCTGCCGAGATGGACAGTGCCTATGCGCACGCCGGCTTCGGCGCGCATTTCGCCGAAGTCGGCGTCGATCGCGATACAGGCGAAGTGCGTGTTCGCCGCATGCTCGGCGTGTTCGCGGTAGGCCGTATCCTCAATCCGAAGACCGCGCATTCCCAGATGATCGGCGGCATGACGTGGGGTATCGGTTCGGCGCTGATGGAGGAGAACACCGTCGACCAGCGCTTCGGCTCCTTCATCAACCAGGATCTGGCGAGCTACCATGTCGCCGTGAACGCCGATGTCGGCGAGCTGGATGTCGTGTTCCTGGACCATCCCGATCCGCATGGCAGTCCGCTCGGCAGCAAAGGCATCGGCGAGCTTGGCATCTGCGGCGCGGGCGCGGCGATCGTGAACGCCATCCACAACGCAACGGGTGCCCGCATCCGCAGCTTCCCGGCCACGGCCGACAAGCTGCTGCCGACGCTCGAAGCGCTCGACGCCTAACGTGTCGCCCTCTCCGCGTAAGCGGGGAGGGCTGCTACACCAGCCCCAACTCCGCGAACGCTTCCTTGTGATGCTCCGCGCTCTCCTCGGAGAAGCAGCAGAAGATCGCCTGCATCAGCCCGCGGGGGCGCGCGGCGATTTCAGAGGCCACAGTACCGACGGCGATGCGTGCCGCGAGATCGGCGGGGAAACGATAGATGCCGGTGGAGATCGCCGGATACGCAATCGAAGCAAGGCGATTGCCCGCCGCGAGATCGAGCGCCGTGCGATAGCAGCCCGCCAATAACGCTTCCTCGTTCTCGTCGCCGCCGCCCCACACCGGCCCGACCGCGTGGATGACGTGCCGCGCCTTGAGCTGGTAGCCGCGCGTGATCTTGGCGCTGCCGGTCTCGCAGCCGCCGAGCGTCTTGCATTCTTCCAGGAGCTCCGGTCCGGCGGCGCGATGGATCGCGCCGTCCACGCCACCGCCGCCGAGCAGCGAGCGGTTGGCCGCGTTGACGATCGCGTCCACGTCCAGCGTGGTGATGTCGGCGACAATGATGTCGAGCCGCGTCCTGCCGATTTCTGCGATGAGTGGGGTCATTTCTTTCGTCCGTCACCCTGAGGTGCGAGCGAAGCGAGCCTCGAAGGGTGACAGTCCGCCATCCTTCGAGGCTCGGCGCTACGCGCCTCGCACCTCAGGATGACGGACCGGGGCCGTGACGGCAACCATCACCCCCGCTCCGAATACACCTCGGCCTTGATATCGATGCTGCTCCGCACGCCAATGTCGTCGTAGTGCGCATCGAGGAAACGCCTTGCCGCGCGCTGGCCGAGCTTGCGCAACAACTCGAAGGATTGGAGATCGTTGCGCAGCTTGCTCGCCGACGAGAAGCGCTCGCCCAGGCCTTCGAGCACGATGCGGTGCACCTTGATCTGCCGGTATTCGTTCGGCCCGGTGCCGCGCGGCAGCTTCCCCTGGTCGATCAGCCGCGTGACGAACTCGATCCCGCGCAATTCCGCCTGCAGCGACGAATTGAAGGTGATCTCGTTCACGCGGCTCAAGATCTCGCGCGTCGAGGTCGGGATTTTCTTGCGCACGACCGGATTGATCTGCACGATCAGCACGTCCTCGGTCCGCGTCGAGCGGAAGAAGGGATAGAGCACCGGATTGCCGAGATAGCCGCCGTCCCAATAGGAGACTCCGTCGATCTCCACCGCGCGGAACACCGCGGGCAAACATGCGGAGGCCATCACCGCCTCAGCCGAAATCTTCTCGCGCGGAAAAATGTGCAAGCGCCCGGTTTGCACATTGGTGGCGGCGATGAACAATTGCCGCGCGTCGGCGCGCAGGCCCTCGAAATCGACGAAGCGCTCGATCAGGTCCTTGAGCGGATTGATGTTGAGCGGGTTGATGTCATAGGGCGAGAGATAGCGCGACCAGGCCTTCAGCCAGTCGAACGTCGGCGAGCCCTCGCCTGGCAGCAGCGAGAACAGCCGGTTCAGCACCGCGCG
>DATDMA010000240.1:0-4387 GCA_036519015.1 Pseudolabrys sp.
CGAACTGCTCAAGGAAATCAACCGCAATAAGACCGTGGTGGTGGTCGAGCACGATATGGCCTTCGTGCGCGAGCTGGGCGTCAAGGTGACGTGCCTGCACGAAGGCTCGGTGCTGGCGGAAGGCACCATCGATCAGGTATCGACCAACGACCGCGTGGTGGAAGTGTATCTAGGAAGATGACGATGCTCGACGTGAACGCCATCGACCTCCACTACGGCGCCGCGCAGGCGCTGCGCGGCATCTCGCTCAAGGCCGACGTGGGCAAGGTCACCTGCGTGCTCGGGCGCAACGGCGTCGGCAAGACCAGCCTCTTGCGCGCCATCGTCGGCCAGCGGCCGGTCAGCGCCGGCTCGATCACGCTCGCCGGTGCCGACATCACCAAGCTTCCTACGGTCGCGCGCGCGCGCAGCGGCATCGCCTTCGTGCCGCAAGGCCGCGAGATATTCCCGCTGCTCACGGTGGAGGAGAACCTCGAGACCGGCTTCGCGCCGCTGCCGCGCGACCAGCGCAGCGTGCCGGACGACGTGTTCTCGCTGTTCCCGGTGCTCAGCAGCATGCTCAAGCGGCGCGGCGGCGACCTCTCCGGCGGCCAGCAGCAGCAACTGGCCATCGGCCGCGCGCTGGTGATGCGGCCGAAGCTCTTATTGCTCGACGAGCCCACGGAGGGCATCCAGCCCTCGATCATCAAGGACATCGGCCGCGCCATCTCCTATCTGCGCTCGCTCAAGCAGATGGCCATCGTGCTGGTCGAGCAGTATCTCGACTTCGCCCAGGAACTCGGCGATCACCTTGTCGTCATGGACCGAGGTTCGATCGTCTACTCCGCCGACAAGCAGACCCTCGACGAGGGCGCCCTCAAACGGGCCCTAGCGATTTGAAGGACATCTTCGCCGCCAATCGCGCGACCGGGCACATTGCGCTCGCCGTCGCCGCGCAAGCCGGCCGCACCCGCCGCACCACGGTGCACGAGGCGGGTTCCCTGCGCGTGCGCTTCCCCAACGTCACCACGGACACGCTCGAAGCCGTGATCGTCAACACCGGCGGCGGCATGACCGGCGGCGACCGCTTCGCCGTGGAGATCGCGGTAGGCGAGGGCGCGAGCCTCGTCGCCGGCACCGCGGCCGCCGAGAAGATCTATCGCTCAACCGGCCCTGACGCGGAGACGACCGTCCGGCTCGACGTCGCCGCCGGCGGCCGGCTCGCCTGGTTGCCGCAGGAGACCATCCTGTTCGACCGCGCTCGCCTGTCGCGCCGCATCGACATCGATCTGGCCGAAACTGCCTCGCTGGTCATGACCGAGGGTCAGGTGTTCGGCCGCGCCGCCATGGGCGAGTCCATGCGTGAAGGCTTCTTCGCCGACCGCTGGCGGCTGCGCCGCGGCGGCCGACTTGTGTATGCCGACAGCGCCCGCCTTGACGGCGCCATTGCCGACAAGCTTGGCCGGTCCGCCGTCACCGCCGGCGGCATTGCGATGGCCACCGTGCTGGTTGCGCCGGGCACGGAGGAGACGCTCGGCGCCGTGCGTGCGCTGGATGAACAATTCATTGGAGAGGTCGGCATATCCGCCTGGAGTGGGATTGCGGTTGCCCGCCTTTGTGCCAAGGATGGCGCGCAATTACGGCACGACCTGATCGCTCTGCTCGCCGCGCTCGGCGTGAGCGTGCCGCGGTTGTGGTTGCAGTAAAATTTCGCTTTTGAGGAAACGATGAATCTGACGCCCCGGGAGAAAGACAAGCTGCTGATCGCCATGGCCGCGATCGTCGCCCGCCGCAGGCTCGAGCGCGGCGTCAAGCTCAACCACCCCGAGTCGGTGGCGCTGGTCACCGACTTCATCCTGGAAGGCGCGCGCGACGGCAAGAGCGTCGCCGCACTGATGGAGGCCGGCGCGCAGGTGCTCTCGCGCGCACAGGTGATGGACGGCATTCCTGAGATGATCCACGACATCCAGGTGGAGGCGACATTCCCCGACGGCACCAAGCTCGTCACCGTGCACAACCCGATCCGATGAGGCGTCATGCTTTCGTATATCTTTGACGATGGCGCCGAGCGCACGCGCGGCAAGGCAATCGGCCTTTACGCTTTCTTGCTCGCCGGCAATATCGCGGCCTGGCTGTGGGCGCTCGTCGCGTTCCACGACCGGCCGGTGCTGCTCGGGCTAGCTTTCCTGGCCTACAGCTTCGGGCTGCGGCATGCCTTCGACGCGGATCACATCGCGGCGATCGACAATGTCACCCGCAAGCTCATGCAGGAGGGCCGCCGCCCCTTGGCGACCGGATTCTTCTTTTCGCTCGGCCATTCTACCGTCGTCGTTGCTCTGGCTTTGGTGATCGCGCTGACGACCACTGCGCTGCAGAATCACTTCGATGCCCTCAAGGACATCGGCGGCATGATCGGAACGACCGTTTCCGCGTTGTTCCTGTTCGTGATCGCGGCTGCCAACATTCTGGTGCTGGTTCAGGTCTACAGGACCTTCCGGTCGGTCAAGAACGGCGGCCGCTTTTCCGAGGAGGATGTGGACCGGCTGCTGTCTCAGCGTGGGCTGCTTGCCCGGATCTTCCGGCCGGCGTTCCGGTTGATCGAGCGGAGCTGGCACATGTATCCGCTCGGAATCCTATTCGGCCTCGGCTTCGATACGGCGACCGAAGTCGGCCTGCTCGGCATCTCGGCGACGCAGGCCTCGCAAGGCATGTCGCTGTGGTCGATCCTGGTATTTCCCGCTCTTTTCACCGCCGGCATGTCGCTGATAGATACGACCGACAGTACCGTCATGGTCGGCGCCTACGGCTGGGCTTTCGTTCGGCCGATCCGCAAGCTCTACTACAACATGATGATCACGTTCGTGTCGGTGGTGGCGGCCTTGCTGATCGGGGGGGTGGAGGCCTTGGGCCTGATTGGCGACAAGCTCGCTTTGCAAGGCCCATTCTGGAGCTTTATCGAGGCAGCGAGCAACAATCTCGGGCTGCTCGGTTGCGGCATCGTTGGCTTCTTCATCGCGAGCTGGATCGTGTCCTTCCTTGTCTACAAGGTGAAGGGCTACGATCGCATCGAGGCCTCAGCATGATCCAACGTAAGAGGACAGCGTCATGATCCCCGGCGAGCTGTTCATCAAGGATGGCGAGATCGAGCTCAATGCCGGCCGCAAGACGCTGACGCTGTCGGTCTCGAACAGTGGCGACCGGCCGATCCAGGTCGGTTCGCACTATCATTTCTTCGAGACCAATCCGGCGCTGAAGTTCGACCGCAAGAAGGCGCGCGGCATGCGGCTCGACATCGCCGCCGGCACGGCGGTGCGCTTCGAGCCGGGGCAGACGCGCGACGTCAGGCTCGTCGCGCTCGCGGGCAAACGTACGGTCTACGGCTTCCGCGGCGATGTGATGGGGAAGTTGTGAGGTTGTTGAGCGTAATCCCAAAAGCCATAACGGGCAGACCGTCGTCTGCCCGTCACAAGCTCTCGGATCCATACACCGGCGCGAGCGCGAGCTCAGCGTGCGGAATACGCGCTACTGAGAGCCAGGACCGCCAACCATGGACCACAAGTGCACGACGTCGTGTTACCGCCGCCGCGCACTCACGTTCCATGCCCGCTCGGCCATGGCGATCATCCGTGTCCAGCGTGGGCCGAAGATGGTGATCTGCGAGGAAGCCTACGCCCATCAATTGGGCGCGCAAGAGTGTTCGGCAGACGGTTGATAACAGCGGGGATAACGACATGTCCGTCAAAATGAAGCGTGCGGCCTATGCCGACATGTTCGGCCCGACGGTGGGCGATCGCGTCCGGCTCGCCGACACCGACCTCATCATCGAAGTCGAGAAGGATTTCACCACCTACGGCGAAGAGGTGAAGTTCGGCGGCGGCAAGGTGATCCGCGACGGCATGGGCCAGTCGCAAATCACCAACAAGCAGGGCGCTGTCGACACCGTCATCACCAATGCGCTGATCCTCGATCACTGGGGAATCGTCAAGGCCGACGTCGGCATCAAGGAAGGCCGCATCGCCGCGATCGGCAAGGCCGGCAATCCCGACATCCAGCCGGGCGTGACCATCATCATCGGCCCCGGCACCGAGGTGATTGCGGGCGAGGGCAAGATCCTCACCGCGGGCGGCTTCGATACGCACATCCATTTCATCTGCCCGCAGCAGGTGGAAGAGGCGCTGATGTCCGGCGTCACCTCCATGCTCGGCGGTGGCACCGGCCCCGCCGCCGGCACCAACGCGACCACCTGCACGCCGGGCCCGTGGCATATCGCACGCATGATCCAGGCGGCCGATGCGTTCCCCGTGAATCTCGGTTTCGCCGGAAAGGGCAATGCCTCGCGCCCCGCCGCGCTCGAAGAGATGGTCAAGGCCGGCGCCTGTTCGCTCAAGCTGCACGAGGACTGGGGCAC
>DATDMA010000241.1:0-2495 GCA_036519015.1 Pseudolabrys sp.
GGATGCGCTTTGACGATCTTGTTCTTCCATTTTGGATCGAGGAGATCGGCGAAGCTCTTGGGCGCGTCTTCCTTCTTCACCAGATTGGTGTTGTAGGCGATGATCGACAGCCAGACGCGGAAGCTCGCGAAATTGCCGTCAGGGTCTTTGTGCTCGGCCGGATAGAACTTGGCGACATCCTCCGGCACGAAGGGCTCCAGCAGGCCGGCCTTTTTCCAGACGATGAGATGCGCGGCGTCGGAGGAATTGGCGACGTCCACGGCGTGGATGTTTGAGGCATATTCCTGGCCGATGCGCTGGAACACGCGCTCGGCGCCGGTGCGTTCGACGCGCACGGCGATGCCCGGATATTTCGCCTCGAACGATTTGCCGACCTTCTCGGCGAGCGGCAGGTCGACCGAGGTGTACCAGACGACCTTGCCTTCCTTCTTGGCCGCATCGATCAGCTGCGGCGTGATCTCGGCCGGCGGCGGCGCCGCGGAGAGCACCTGGGTTGAGAACGCGCTGCCGGCGGCGAGCGCGCTCGATCCGATCAGCAGGTCGCGGCGTGAGAGTTTGAAGTCCTTCATCGGCGTCTCCTCCAGTTCCCTGTTTTATTTTGCTTTTGGTTTTTTAGTTTTTCGCCCCCGCGAAAATCCTCTTCTTCATCTCCTTATGCGCTCAGCGCCCGGCAGCGTTCAGCCGGCAAATGCAGCCAGACGGCGCTGCCTTGCGGAATGTTCTCGGCGGCCGTGGTGAGCACGCGCAATTGCGTGCCATCCTTGGCCTCGACCATGTAGTCGCGGTTGCCGCCGAGGAAGACCTGGCGCACCACCGTCGCCGGCACGACATTGTCGGCTTGCGCCGGCGCAGCGGCGGACAGCGTAATATCATGCGGGCGGATCGACACCGGCGTTTGCGTGCCGGCCTTGACCGCCTCGCCAACGCAACGCAATGGCACACCGGCGAAATCGACGCGCGTACCGTCGAGGCCCTTGCCTTTGATGACGTTGCTGGAGCCGATGAAGCGGGCGACGAACTCGGAGCGCGGACGGTCGTAGATATCCTCGGGCGAGCCGGCCTGCTCGATCTTACCGCCGTTCATCACCGCGATCAGGTCAGCCGTAGTCATGGCCTCGGATTGATCGTGCGTAACGTAGACGGTGGTGTAGCGATAGGCGTCGTGCAGCCGCCGAACTTCGAAGCGCATCTCCTCGCGCAGGTTGGCGTCGAGATTGGACAGCGGCTCATCGAGCAGCAGCGTTTCCGGCTCGACGATCAGCGCGCGGGCCAAAGCGACGCGTTGCTGCTGACCGCCGGAGAGCTCACCCGGATAACGCTCGGCCAATGGCGCGAGCTTGGTGGTGGAGAGGATCGCATCGAGCTTCTTGGCGATGGTGGCGCGGTCGATTCGGCGCAGCTTGAGGCCGTAGATGATATTTTCGGCCACCGTCATGTGCGGCCACAACGCGTAGCTCTGGAAGATCATCGACATGTTGCGCCGCTCGGGCGGCAGCGTCAGCGCGGGCGAGGAGATCAGCTTGTCGCCGACGCGGATTTCGCCCTCGCTCGGCTCGACGAAGCCGGCGATCAGCCGCAGCGTCGTGGTCTTGCCGCAGCCCGAAGGGCCGAGCAGACAGACCAGATTGCCGTGCGCAATGGTGAGCGACACGTCGTCGACCACCGCATTCAAGCCATAACGCTTGGTCAGGCCTCGTAATTCGACCGCGGCCACGCAATGCCTCCCCAGTTTTTTATGCCGTGCCGCTTGTGCGGCTTTTTTATCGGCGCTTATCGTATCAACCCCGCGGGAGCGTTTCCCTTCACCCGCGGGGCAGAAGTCTTTTTAGGATCCAGTAAACTGCGGCTTGCGCTTCTCCATGAAGGCCGTGCGGCCCTCGACATAATCGCTGCTGGCAAAGCACTGCGCCACCAGGTCGGCGCATTTTTTCAGGTCGCGCTTTGACTCGTCCTTGACGACCTGAGCGACGATGAACTTGACCGCGTCGACCGTGAGCGGCGCATTGCCGCTGATCGTCTCGGCATAGTCCTTCACGTACTTTTCGAGTTCAACGGCCGGCAGCACGCGGTTCACGAGACCCATGTCCTTCGCTTCGGCGGCAGTGAACTGGCGCGCGGTATAGAAGATTTCCTTG
Source organism: Pseudolabrys sp. (assembly GCA_036519015.1). Classification (GTDB taxonomy): domain Bacteria; phylum Pseudomonadota; class Alphaproteobacteria; order Rhizobiales; family Xanthobacteraceae; genus Pseudolabrys. Next base: position 2,136 of record DATDMA010000241.1, read on the forward strand.
GCGAAGGAGGGGCCGACCACATCGACCAGCTTCTTGATACCAGTATAGCCATAGCCGAGGCCGAGCTTGGCGGCCGGCACGCCGAACTTGGAATTGTCCGAGCAGATGCGCATGTCGCAGCACAACGCCAGGCCGACGCCGCCGCCGATGCAGTAGCCCTGGATCATGGCGATGGTCGGCTTGGGAAACTCGTAAATCGCGGTGTTGGCCTTGTCGACCGCGGCATTGTAGCGATCGACCGCTTCCTTGCTGGAGCGCTCGCTCTCGAACTTGGAGATGTCCGCGCCCGACACGAAAGCCTTGCCGCCGGCACCGCCGAAAACGACGACCCGGATCGCCTTATCGTTGGCGAAATCCTCG
>DATDMA010000242.1:0-12872 GCA_036519015.1 Pseudolabrys sp.
ATGTCCGGCTGTTGGCGACGGAACTCGCCCGCAACATGCAGGCCGCAGATGCTACTCGTTTGCTCTGCGGGCTGATCGAGCATGAGGAGCACCCCAACGTCTGCGCCGCTGCGATCGACGTGCTTACGGAAGTTGGCACGCACGACGCCATTCCCGCACTCAAGAGCTGCGGGGCGCGGTTTGCCGCCACGCCGTTCTTGCCTTTTGCAGTGTCGGTGGCGATCACGCGGATATCAGGCGCGGAAGGCTAGACCGGGATGGCCGATCCAGAGGCCATAGGACCTCGCGCGGTCCACGTTGCTCCGGAGGACATTCAACGGTTCTGCGAATTTCTGTATCGCCGCACCGGCATGTCGTTCGCGGAGGGCAAGCGTTATTTCATCGATCGCCGTCTCGAAGAGCGAATAGTGGCGACCGGGTCGTCCTCCTTCCAATCGTATTTTTCTTTGCTGCGCGCCGACGCCGATCACGAAATTGAGCATCTGATCAACTCGTTTACGGTCAACGAGACATACTTCTATCGCGAGGACCATCAACTTCGCTGTATGACGTCGAATCTCCTTGCCGACATCGTCACACGCAAGGCCCAGGGCGAATCGATCCGTATCTGGTCTATACCGTGTTCGACGGGCGAAGAGCCGTACTCGATCGCGATATGGCTCATGGAGAACTGGGCCGAGGTCGACAACTACAATATCGAGATTGTCGGTTCCGACATCGACACCCGCGCTCTCAAGGCGGCCGCAGATGGCGTCTACGGAGACCGCGCCTTGATGCGGCTGCCGCGCGAGATCATCGGGCGCTACTTCGAGCGGGCCAGCGAGCACGATCATCGAATTGACAAGGGCTTGCGCGGCTCCATCCAATTCACGCGTGCAAATGTTATCGATGTGCCGGACATGGCCCGCTACCGCGATTTCGACATTGTGTTTTGCCGCAACGTCTTGATCTATTTCGATGACGCATCCCGTCGCCTGGCGGCAGAAAATCTCTATGATTGCCTTCGGCCAGGCGGCTACATTTGTTTAGGGCACTCTGAGAGCATGAGCAGGATTTCGCCGCTGTTCAACGTCGTCCGTTTTCCTGACGCGATTGTCTACCAAAGGCCGGGGCCGGATCATGGCTGATACGGGGATTGCGCCACTGTCCGAGAAGAAGCGCGTGCTTGTGGTCGACGATTCGACGCTGGTGCGGCTGTATTATCGGTCGGCGCTGGAGAAGGCGGGCTTCGCAGTCGACCAGGCGCTCAACGGCATCGAGGCCATGGAAAAGGTACTGTCGCAACCCTTCGATCTCGTGATTGTGGATGTCAATATGCCGCGGATGGACGGTTTTGCCTTTCTGCGATCGCTGCGCTCCGCTGCCGCCGGCGTCGCGACGCTGCCGGCGCTTGTGATTTCGACAGAGGCGGAACGTCAGGATATTGCCGATGCCCGGGCGGCGGGGGCGAATTTTTACTTGGTTAAGCCGGTAGCCGAGGCCGATCTAGTGCGTCATGTCGCTGTGCTCACGGGGAATTCGCCGTGAACGCCCTGCAAGATCAGTTCGTCATCGAAGCGCGCGAGCTCATTCGCAGCGCAATAGATGATCTGATCGCTTTAGAGCGCGATGGGCCGTCGACGGAACGGATTGACCGCGTCTTTCGCGCCTTTCACACGCTCAAGGGCTCTGCCGGCGTGGTAGAACTGCCTGCCATGGGTCTCATGCTGCACGGGGCAGAAGATCTGCTGGCAAGCATGCGGCAGGGAACGCTCGCCGTTAGCGCCGACATCGTCGATCAGGCCCTGGTCTGTCTCGATCAGGTATCGCGCTGGGTCGACGACTTCGAGAGTACCGGCACCTTGCCCGTGCAGGCCGGCGAGACCGCCCATGCGTTGGGGGAGCGGCTCAGGGCGCTTCTGCCGCGAAGCGGCGCGCTGCAGGGAACGACGCCGGGACGCGAATTTACGCCTACGGCGAACGCGGGCGTACTGCCCGATTGGGTGGAGTCTTTGCTTCACGCCGAGCGCCAAAACATTGCGTCGCGTATGCGGCAGCAACGGCCGTCAGCCGTGTTCGCGATTTCATATGAGCCGATCGTCGGCTGCTTCTACAACGGCGATGATCCGCTGCAGTTGATGCGGCAGATCCCCAACCCGCTGGCATTCGCCATCGCGCCGCGCGACGCCTTTCCGCCGCTTACCGACCTCGATCCTTATGCCTGCAATCTACGCCTGTGCGCGATCTCGGCTGGCGACCGGACGGAGATCGCCAGGATTTTTCGGCTGGTCCCCGACCAAGTGCATATTGTCAATATTCCGGTGGACGCATTGCCAATGAGCGCTGCGGCTGCGGGCGGCGAAGACGTAGAGGCGCTGATCCGCACGCTGATCCAAGCGCAATGCGAGTTACTGCGCATTCCACGGCGACCGGACGACTTCGCTGGCTGCACCGGTTCGGCCACGCGAGTAGCGGAGAACGCTCTGCGTCATGGCGGGCGCGCGCAACTTGCGGAATCGGTGGAGCGCGCCGGCGCGCAGGCGCTCTCGCAAAAGGACGCCGCGCCGCTGCTGGCGGCGCTCGAAAATGCGCTGGCAGCTTTCGGGAGCGACCAATCGCCCAATGCAGACGATATTAATTCTTCGGCGTCAGCCGGGTCGCAGACGGACGCTGGTGAGCGTCCGATCGACCGCGTGCTGCGTGTCAACGAGGCCAAAATAGACGAGCTCGTCACGCTGGCGGGCGAGCTCATTGTGGCAAAAAATGCCATGGCGCATTCGTCGAGGCGCATCGATCAGGAGCTGGGCGGTCATGAGATCGCGAGCGCTATCAGACGCGACTATGATGCTATCGATCGCCTGGTGGCAGAACTGCACGGCACAGTCCTACAACTGCGCATGGTCCCGATGGCCCAGGTGTTCCAGCAGTTTCCGCGCATGGTGCGGGACATAGCGCGCCAGCTCAACAAGAAAGTCGCCTTGGTAACACGCGGCGACAGCACGGAGGCAGACAAGACGATCGTCGACCGCCTGTTCGAGCCTTTGGTGCACCTGGTACGCAACGCCGTCGATCATGGCGTTGAAACCTCGGAGCAGCGACGTGCCGCCGGTAAACCAGACACCGCGACGATTTCAATCGACGCGTCGCGGGTCGGTGACCGGTTTGTCATCGAGATTAGCGACGATGGGCGTGGCATCGATCCGGATCTCGTCAGGCGCAAAGCTTCTGAGAAGAAATTAATACTAGCCGACGAACTGGCCGCTCTGAGTGACAGCCAGGCCATCGATCTCATCTTCGCGGCGGGATTTTCGACCGTAGCAGAGGTCTCCGACATTTCCGGCCGCGGTATCGGCATGGATGTGGTGCGCACTGCGGTCGAACGGATTGGCGGTCACGTCTCTGTCGCCAGCAGAGTGGGCGCCGGCACCAGCGTGCGCCTCGACCTGCCGACGACCATCGCGATCTCTCACGTTATGGTCGTGGAGAGCGGCGGCCAGCTGTTCGGCGTTTCGATGGACACTGTGTCGGAGACTGTGCGTCTCACACCTGAACGGATCAGCCAGATTAAGAACAACGATGGCTTTGTCCTGCGCGAACGCGTCGTCCCAGTCATCTCTTTGGCCGAATTGATGAAGCTGCCGGAACGGTCACGTGACCCGGCCGCGGCGAGGCTTTTCCTCGTGATCGAAACTGGCGGCAACGTCACCGCTCTTGAGATCGACGCCATCCGCGATCGGCTTGAGGTTGTGCTCAAGCCGATGCAGGGACTGCTCGCCGCGGCGCGTGGCTATTCAGGCACAACGGTTCTCGGCAACGGGCAGATTCTGCTGGTGCTTGATTTGAAGGAAATCATGCCGTGACTGTCCGACGCACAGATCAAGGTACAGTCGTCCTTGAAGGCCTCTGCTCGGTTGAGGATGCGGAATCGCTCCTGCAGATGCTCCAGGCCACCCCGGCCGCGCCCGTCGACTGGGCGCAGTGCCGACAGCTTCATACAGCGGTCTTTCAGGTGGTTATTGCGGCCGGGACCGTACCCCTCGGGCCCTGCGGCGATTCCTGGGTGGAGCAATGGCTGGCGCCAAAATCGCCGCAAACCAGCGCCGGCGACTAAGAGGGACCACGGCTCCAAACATGGAACAACTTGACGCCTCCCCATTTACCCTCTCATGACAACGCATTAGACCGTATACCCGCCAAGCGTGTTAAACCATTGATCCTGAAGGTGGACTTGCCCCCCAACCGTGAGAAAAAACTACATGCGATACAAAGTGTTGGTCGTCGATGACAGCAAGCTTGCCCGAATGGTCATGGCAAGCGCCTTTCGGCGCATCCGCCCGGATTGGATCCTCGTGGAAGCGACCAGCGCGGGGGAGGCGATGACCGCAGTATCCGGCGGCGCCGTCGACATGGCGTTGGTGGATTTCAATATGCCCGGGACCGACGGATTGGAATTAGTCGCCAGCATCCGCGAAGCCCATCCGAACATGCCGGTCGCTGTGGTCTCGGCCAACGTGCAGGACGAGATTATTGGGCGCACGCGGGAACTAAATGCCGGATTCATTGCTAAACCTCTGTCGGACGAGGCTCTCGGCGCGTTTTTGTCCGGGGCCGCGCTCCGTCTGAGGAAGGGGGCGCAATGACGTCGGGCGCGAGCGAACTCACTGAGATTGAACGGGACGCGCTCGCGGAAATCGCCAACATGGGCGTCAGCCGTGCCGCTAGCAGCCTGCGCCAGATGGTTGGCGAGGAGGTCTTGCTGTCGGTCCCGTCCGTTAAGATCGTAACGCGGTACGCCGCGTCAAAGCTTGTGGAGCGGAATAACGCCAAAAGGCTAGTCGCAGTACAGCAGTCTTTTGACGGGCCATTCGCCGGCAGGGCGCTGTTGATTTTCCCCGAAGATCACAGCCTTGAATTGGTCCGCTCAATTGTGGGCGACGAGCATTCTTTGGAAGATGTCATCGATCTGGAACAAGAAGCGCTTGCCGAAACCGGCAACATTATCTTGAACGGTTGCTTGGCGACCATCGCTAACGTGTTGCATCGTACGATGCGGATGTCGCTGCCATCGATCGTTCGAGGCGACGGGGCGTCATTGTTTGACGTTGACGGCGGAGAGTCGGGCGGAAAGTTCGTCCTGTTTCTATACATCGACTTCAATGTCAAGAATCGGAACGTCCACGGCTTTATTGCCTTGCTCATGGATCTACCTTCCATCGTCGCACTGAAGGATATTGTGCGCGATTTCATCAGCGGCATCGAAAAGCAGACTTCCGGTCATGTTGTGTAACGTATCCGATCCTGTGCTCGGTCCGATCTTCGACACCGTCGATATTGGTCTGATCGTGGTGGACCGCCAGGGATGCATCGTTGGTTGGAATGAATGGATAGCCCGCGTGTCGGGCGAGCCTGCTCGGGATGCGGTCGGCAAGACCCTCTATGACGTATTCCCGGACTTGCGCGGTACCCGCCTGCCGGCCGTCATTGACGATGCATTCCAGGCCGGTAGCTCCAGTATACTGACGCACACGCTGAATACGCTGCTGCCCTTAAAGGGCGAAGGGGACGAGCCGCTACTTCACAATATCGTCGTGCGCCCCGTGCCCTCGGTGCAGTCAAAATACTGCCTTCTCCAGATCACCGATGTGACAGTAGCGGTGGTGCGCGAGCGTATTTTGCGGGAGCGCCAGAATGCGCGCTATCACGCGATCGTCGATTCCGCCCCTGATGCGATCATTACGATAGACCGTGATCGCACCATTCAGTGGGTGAACGGCGCCACCGAACATGTCTTTGGCTTTGCGCAATCAGAACTGCTGGGGCAGAAGCTCGATGTTCTGCTTGAGGCGGACAATGCGCTGTTGCCATTTTTGGCAGGCCCGGAAAGAGGCCGCACCATCGAGGTCACCGGCCGCTTCAAGGGTGGCGGGTCCGGTTACTTCGATGTGTCGCTGGGCCACTGGCAAGCCGACCGACGCTATTTTGTTACAACGATTTGGCGCGATATAACCGAGCGGATGGCTGCGGACGCCGCTTTGCGTGACGTGCGAGATGCGCTCGAAAAGAGCAACGAAGAGCTGGAGACGCGCGTCGAAGAGCGCACGCGCGAGCGTGAGGTCGCCCTCCGGCAGTTGCACGAGTTACAGAAGATGGAGAGCATCGGTCAGTTGACCGGTGGCGTGGCGCACGACTTCAACAACCTTCTGGCGATCATTCTCGGAAGTCTCGGACTTCTCAAGAAGGCAGCGCCCGAGGATCCGCGCGTATCGCGGTTGCTGGATCGCGCGATTCAAGGCGCCGAACGTGGCGCGACGCTGACGACGCGACTCTTGGCCTTTGCACGGCGGCAAGAGTTGAAGGTCGAGGTGGTCGAACTTCAGAAGTTGATTCCGGAAATGTTGGACTTCCTACGGCATTCAGTGGGCCCGAACATCGCCATTCGTGTCGATATTTCTCCGGGCGTAGCAGCGGTCGAAGTGGACGCAAACCAGCTTGAGTTGGGGCTTATGAATCTCGCGGTCAATGCCCGGGATGCGATGCCACAAGGCGGCTCACTGACCATCGCCTGTCACAACGAGAATCACGGCAAGAGAGTCGGGCTTCCGCGGGACGATTTAGTATGTATTACCGTCACCGACACCGGCGAGGGAATGAGCGAGGCGACCCTCGCGCGGGCGCAGGAACCTTTTTTTACCACAAAGGGAATTGGCAAGGGCACCGGATTGGGTCTCTCGATGGTGCAAGGGTTCACGGCGCAATCCGGTGGCGCGATGCGTATCAAGAGCGAACTCGGCAAAGGCACGGTGGTCACGCTATGGCTACCGCGTGCCAAGGAGCACCCTGAAGAGCTTTCTGCCATGAAGGAGGTTCAAGCTGTACGGCCGTCGGAGTTTCGCAGCCTGCGCGTCTTGCTCGTCGACGACGACATTCTGGTAAGCATGGGGGCGGCTGATATGCTCCTTGAGCTCGGCCATAGCGTGACCGAAGCTCCGTCAGCGGCCGAGGCTTTGAAGCTGCTTCAGTCTGGTCCAGCCTTCGACATTGTTGTGACGGATTATGCCATGCCGGGCATGAATGGGCTGGATCTTGCATTACGCATTAAACAAATGAACCCAAGATTGCCGATTATCCTTGCAACGGGATATGCCGAACTGCCGTCGGACAAAGGCGTTGAATTCGGACATCTATCCAAGCCTTATTCGGAGAAGGATCTGGCGGCCGCGCTGGAGACTGCAATGGGAACGGCTTAGTTTCAGGTCGCACGCTATAATTCCAGTTAATTGGTATGCCTCCAGTTGGCACGAATGCGAGGTGTCGGCCTTGCCGACGAATGTCCGCAGTCGGGGCGCTTGTCGCATCGCGGTGGCCAAATGCGCTCGCCGCTCCGGCCCGGAGCCTGCGTTCGAACCATGTGTGCTGACGGAGGCGACCCGGTCCGTACCATTAGCCGGGCAATCGAACATCAATTGAAGGCCAGCCCATTTAATCTGTTGCGACGTGAACCGTCCCGCCATCCTTTAGCGCCACCGGGGGATTGAAGATTATGGTTTCGCCTCCCTTTAGACCCTGGCCGATTTCAACCTCTGCGCCGTAGTCGCGCACGATGTGCACTGGGACAAGCTGAACATGGTCGTCCTTGACGACAGCGACTCGGAGACCCTCCGCGTCGTAGATCAACGCATTTGCGTCGAGACGAACATGTGGCGTCGACGATGCGAGGTCGAAGTGAACACGCACGTAGGTGCCGATCGTCAGGGCGTTGTCCAGATTGTCGATGTCCACTTCTGTCAGCAACGTGCGCGATGTCGCATCGAGCGCCTGTGCTGTTCGCGCGACGACGGCCTTGAAGGTGCGCCCTGGCATCTCGGGCACGGAGATGGATGCGGCGACACCGTTTTTGAGCCCTTCGGCGGCGTCCTGGGGGACATAAACTTGCACACGGGCCTTGTCCATCCGCGCGATGCTGAACATCGGACGCGCGGTTGTCGTGTCGGCGCTGACGAGATCGCCCACTTCGACATTGCGAGCCGTGACGACGCCGGCGAACGGGGCCACGACGGTGAGATAGCTGCGTCGTTGGGAAATGGCGGCGAGAGAAGCCTCCGCCGCGCGGACGTCCGCGCCGCGAGCCGCCTCTGTCAGACGGTCCTGGTCATATTGCTGGCCGGTCACCCAGCCGCGCTGAACCAATGCGCCAGAGCGCAGCGCAGTGGCGTGCGCGAGATCGAAATTTGCCTTGGCTTGGCCCAGCGCCGCCTCTGTTTGCGTGACCTGCTGATCGAGCTCAGGCGAGCGAATGATCGCGAGGACGTCGCCTTTCTTCACGCGTGTCCCGATATCGACGGAGCGTTGTGCGATATAGCCCGAGGCGCGCGCGAAGATCGCGGAGGTTTCGAAGGCTTCGAGGCTCCCCGGCAGGTCGAGCGGCACGGTTCCCGTCGCAAGCTTCGCGGTCACCGTTCGCACCGTCGGGATCATCTGGAGCCGCGCACTGGTCGCGGCTTCGGCGGCCGATTCGGTCGATCGATACTGGCCGGCGCCATAACTGAGACCGCCCACCAGGATGATCATGGCGATCCATCCGAGCGGATGCTTCCCTGGGCGACTGGCTATCGCCAGCTGCTCAGGTGTGATCTCGAAGTCTTCAGTCGTGTGGGGCTTAGACATTGGCAAAATCCTGCATCAACCGTCGTTCGTGCTTACGCAAGCGGCTATAAAGCCAAGGAACTAGAAAGAGCGTGGCGATGGTGCCGAACATCAGGCCACCGATCACCGCGCGGCCAAGTGGCGCGTTCTGTTCACCGCCGTCACCAAGCCCGAGCGCCATGGGAACCATGCCGACGATCATTGCGAGTGCGGTCATCATGATGGGCCGCAAGCGGGTGCGTCCTGCCAGGATTGCTGCATCGCGTGCCGAGAGGCCGAAGGCGCGTTGTTCCTTCGCGAAGGTCACGAGCAGGATCGAATTTGCCGAAGCAACACCGACACTCATGATCGCGCCCATCAGAGACGGGACGCTCAAGCTGGTGCCGGTGGCAAACAGCATGAACATGATGCCCACCATCGCGCCAGGCAACCCGAGAACGACCACAAACGGATCGACAAAGGATTGGAAATTGACGGCCATCAGCAGGTAGACAACGACAGCCGCGACGAGCAGGCCGATGCCCATGTGAACGAAGGCCGAGTGCATGCTTTCGATCTGTCCTTCGACGACGATTTGGTTTCCAGGCTGGAGTTGCGCGCGATATTTGGCCACGATCCGATCAATGTCGGATGAGATGCGGCCAAGATCGCGACCCTCGACATTGGCATAGACGTCGAACGTCGGTTGAATGTTGGAGTGGCTCGTCACTGTCTGCGCAGCGTCGCGGTGGAAATTCGCCACGTTGCCCAACAGAGTTGGGATCGTGCCAGCCGAGGCGGTTCCGCGCGTACCAACCAGTGTTCCGCTAACGTCGCTGAGGGACGCGAGCTTCTGCTGCGGCACCTGAACAGCGACTGGATATTGAATGCCCGTGTTCGGATCGACCCAGAAGTTCGGCGTCACCGTATTACTCGACGCCAACGCGACCATGACGTTCTGGGCGACGTCCTGCATGTCCAACCCAAGATCCTGTGCCCGCTGCCGGTCGATCGCTACTGTTAACTCCGGCGCATCGACGATCTGGTGCAGATGCGCATCCGCAACGCCGACGACGTGTTTCATGTCGTCGAGCATCGCCTTGACGATACGCATGTTGTTAGCCTTGTCGTAGCCGACGACGCGAACATCAATCGGTGCGGGAAGGCCGAAATTCAGGATCTGTGTGACGATGTCTCCGGGCTGGAAGTAGAATGTCACATCCGGAAACTGCTCTGCGAGCACGTCGCGCAGGCGCTTGATGTAGGCGGCGGTCGGCTTGTGACCTGCCTTGAGCGAGACAAGGATCTGACCATCGTTGCCGGCAACCGTCGTGCCGTCGTCAAAGGGCAGGGCATAACGGAACGGAACGCCGATATCGTCGATGATAAGATCGCGTTCGGCATCAGGGATGACACCCCGGATTACGTTCTCGACATTTTCAAAAATGTGCTCCGTCGTCTCGATGCGCGTGCCGGATGGTGCACGAACGTGAAGCTTGAATTCGCCGGCATCGATCGCGGGGAAGAAATCCCGGCCGATGAGCGTGAAAAGAACCGCACCGATCATGAGAACCGCCACCGCTGCGGCCGGAACCTTCCAATTGCTTTCGATCAGCTTTTCGAGAGTCGCCGAATAGCTGTCGCGTAACCGCTCGAAAGCCGCCTCGAAGGCGCGCGCGAAGCGTGCAAAGATCGAAGGCTTGCGGTCCGACTCCGCGTCCCTGTCGCCATGGCGTTCACTCGAAAGCAGGAGTCCCGCGAGGATCGGCACAAGCGTGCGCGAGAGGACGTAAGAGGCGAGCATCGCAAAGACCACCGCGAGCGCCATCGGGGTGAAGAGGAATTTGGAGGGGCCTACGAGAAATTCGACGGAGACAAAGACGGCCGAAATTGCGAGCGTGGAAACGAGAGTCGGCAAGGCGATGCCGGCAGCGCCATCCAGAGTCGCCTTCGGCAGCGTCTCGCCCTCCTGACGCAGCCGGTGAATGTTCTCGATCGTCACCGTCGCATCGTCGACGAGAATACCGACGGCCAGGGCGAGGCCGCCGAGCGTCATAATGTTGAGCGTCTCGCCGATCGCCGAAAGTATGGCGATCGAGGAGAGAATTGATAGCGGGATTGAAACGGCGACAATGAGCGTCGAGCGCCAGCTTGCGAGAAACAGCAGAATCATCGCCGATGTGAGAAGGGCCGCGATTGTTGCTTCGATCGCAACGCCGGTAATCGCCGACCGAACGAACACCGATTGGTCGAACAGTTCCTCAATCTTCATGCCCGGTGGTGCCGCTGCGCGGCTGACCGGCAAGACGTCATTCTTCACCTGATCGACGACATTAAGAGTCGAAGCGTTGCCGCTTTTCAGAATGGACAGAAGAACTGACCTGCGGCCTTCGCTGCGTACGATATTTTGTTGGATTGCATAGCCGTCGCGAACTTGCGCGACATCCTTGATTCGAATGAGCGCGCCATTGACCTTCTTGATCGGCACTTCATTAAGAATAGCGACCGCGTCGGCGAGACTGTTGACGCGAACGTCATAGTCTTTGTTGCCAAATTTGACGTCGCCCATGGGCAAAGAGAGGTTCTGGACATTGATCGCGTTGGAGACATCGAGGGGCGTGATGCCCTTGGCCGAGAGCGCGGCGGGGTCGATATCGACCATCACCTGACGAATGCGACCGCCATAGGGTGGCGGCAACATCGTGCCTGGAATGGGCGCGAGTTGCTGACGGATGCGGTAAACGCCGTAATCGTACAGTTCGGACTCGGAGAGGCGGTCAGAGCTCAGGGCCAATTGCAAGACGGGCACCGTCGAGGCGCTATATTGCATAATTATCGGTGGCTGCGCGCCGGGAGGCAGGAAGGCGCGGATCGAATTTGTGGCCGAGACGACTTGGCTCATTGCCAAGTCGACATTCACGTCCGGCTGGAAATAGATCTTCTCGACCACGAGCCCCGGAATCGTCTGGCTCTCGATCGTTCGAATGTCGTTGACGAAGAAGCTGATCGAGAATTCCGAATAGGTTGTGATTCTCTTTTCGGTCTCGTTGTTGTTGAGGCCGTCGTAGTACCAGACGACGGTCACGACCGGGATGTTGATGTTCGGAAAGATGTCGGTGGGCGTTCGCAAGATGGCCGAGAGGCCAAGAAGCACAATAGCAATGCCCAGCACGAGGAATGTGTACGGGCGATGCAAAGCGAAACGCACGACGTTCATAGTCTAATTCCAGCTTTTTTGCTGGACCCCACAGCGCACAGGCGGCCCAACTAACCGGCTGCTCAGAATTGTGTAACGATCGCTACAATTAATTGCTGCGTCGCGGCATATCAAGGCCCGGCCTTGATTTTTCGCCTAGTGATTTGGGAGGGGGTGCCGGCTCGTCTGGACAAAGAACGGCGCAGACCCTAGTTATGTATCGAACGGTAAAGAAATCAAGGGGAAAGCCATGGGATTGGGACGCCCGAGAGCTTTCGACACTGAAGAGACGCTCGGAAAGGCACTCGTTGTCTTTCAGCGTAAAGGCTACGAAGGTTCGTCGATCGCCGAACTGACAGAGGCGATGGGCATCAATCCGCCGAGCCTCTACGCCGCCTTCGGCAGCAAAGAAGAATTGTTCCGCAAGGCGCTCGAACGCTACGTGGGCATTCGCGAGGACTTTTCCCGCGAGGCGTTCAGCGCGCCGAATGCGCGCGAAGTTGTCGAAAGGCTTTTACGCGGAACTGCCGACCAGCTCACCGATCCGCAGAGTCCGCCCGGCTGCCTGCTTGTGCAAGGCGCATTATCCTGTGGCGACGCAGCCGAGCCGATCAAAGAGGAGCTTTGCTTCCGGCGTGTCGCGGAGGAGGTCGCCTTAAGGCATAGGCTTGAACGCGCCGTCGAAGAAGGTGATTTGCCGAGACATATCAACGTCGCTGGTTTGGCGCGTTATATCGCGACCGTGAGCCAGGGCATGGCAGTGCAGGCTGCGGGCACCGCGACGCGCAAGGATCTTCATGCCGTGGTCGATGCCGTCATGCAAGGATGGCCGACTTAGAAAAGGTCGGAACTACCGAAGCAATTCGATGCCGCGCCTGCCGGGAGATCGATACCGGCGTGTGGCTGACGGTCAATCCCGGTCGCGCTGGTGGCACCTAACGCTATGTGGACATGGGCCGACTGGATCGGCGGCCAGGCCCGCTACGTGCCAACATGTGGACACCGACGCCCGACAAACCAATCGAGGAAAATAAGAGGCTCGCAGCCGAGCAGCCAGCTCTTTCATCGCGAATGG
>DATDMA010000243.1:0-2042 GCA_036519015.1 Pseudolabrys sp.
TTTTGCAGCCGGGTCCAATCGCTCTGGATTCCGGGTTCGCGGCCGACCGGCCGCGCCCCGGAATGACGACTCAGAAATGCAGCGGCTTGGCCTGCTGCACCTGCGGCAGAGCGCGGACCTTGGCGAGCACGGCCTCGGGCAATTCGCCGTCGATCTCGATCAGCGCGACGGCATTGGCGCCGGGCGCCTCGCGGCCGACGTGGAAGGTGGCGATATTGATGCCGGCCTCGCCCAAGGTCGACGAGAAGGTGCCGATGAAGCCCGGCTTGTCGAGGTTGGTGATGTAGATCATCGACGAGGCGAACTCGGCATCCATGCGGATGCCCTTGATGTTGACGATACGCGGGCGGCCGTCGGCGAACACCGTGCCGGAGACGTGACGCGACTGGCGTTCGGTCACCAGCGTCACCGTGATGAGGCTTTCGTAGTCCTCCGGCATCTCGCGCGTGACTTCCTCAACGACAATGCCGCGCTCCTTCGCCACCGCGGGCGCCGACACCACGTTGACGTTTTCGCCGAGCATCGGCCGCAGCAGGCCGGCGAGCGCCGCGGAGGTGAGCGCCTTGGTGTTCATCTGCGCCACCGCGCCCTCATAGGCGATCTGCACTTTGCTGATGCCGGACTCGGTCAACTGGCCGGCGAAGGAGCCGAGCTTCTCGGCGAGCGCGATGAAGGGCTTGAGCTTGGGCGCTTCCTCGGCGCTGATCGAGGGGAAGTTGACGGCATTGGTGATGGCGCCGCGCAAGAGATAATCCGCCATCTGTTCGGCGACCTGCAGCGCGACGTTCTCCTGCGCTTCCGAGGTGGAGGCGCCGAGATGCGGCGTGCAGACGACATTGGGATGGCCGAACAGCACGTTCTCGGTCGCCGGCTCGGTCACGAACACGTCGAAGGCCGCGCCGGCCACCTTGTTGGCATCGAGCGCGGCGCGCAGCGCCACCTCGTCGACCAGTCCGCCGCGCGCGCAATTGATGATGCGCACGCCGGTCTTCATCTTCTCGATCGCCTTGGCGTCGATGATGTTGCGGGTCTTGTCGGTGAGCGGCGTATGCAGCGTGATGAAGTCCGAGCGCTTGAACAATTCGTCGAGCTCGACCTTCTCGACGCCGAGATCGACGGCGCGCTCCGGCGAGAGATAAGGATCGAAGGCGATCACTTTCATCTTTAGGCCGAGCGCGCGGTCGGCGACGATGGAGCCGATATTGCCGCAGCCGATGACGCCGAGCGTCTTGCCGGTAATCTCCACGCCCATGAAGCGGTTCTTCTCCCACTTGCCGGCTTGCGTCGAGGCATCGGCCTGCGGGATCTCACGCGCAAGCGCGAGCATCAGCGTGATCGCGTGCTCGGCGGTAGTGATGGAATTGCCGAACGGCGTGTTCATCACGATGATGCCGCGCGCGGTAGCGGCGGGGATGTCGACATTGTCGACGCCGATGCCGGCGCGGCCAATCACCTTCAGGTTCTTGGCCTTCTCCAGGATCTTCGGCGAGACCTTGGTGGCCGAGCGGATGGCGAGGCCGTCGAAGTTGCCGACGAGTTCGGCGAGCTTTTCTTTGTCCTTGCCGAGCGCGGGCTGGAAATCGACTTCGATGCCGCGATCCTTGAAGATCTGCACAGCGGCGGGAGAGAGAGCGTCGGAGATGAGAACTTTGGGCATATGACTGATCCTGTTGCTGTGGACCCGTCACCCTGAGGTGCGAGCGAAGCGAGCCTCGAAGGGTGATGGGTCCGGGCCGTCTATCCTTCGAGGCGCGCCTTCGGCGCGCACCTCAGGATGACGGAGTGAGTCACGGACGAGCGGTTACGCCGCCTTCGACAGCGCAGCCTTGGCTTCGGCGAAGGCCCAGTCGAGCCAGGGCGTGAGCGCCTCGACGTCGTGCGTCTCCACCGTAGCGCCGCACCAGATGCGCAGGCCCGCCGGCGCATCGCGGTAGTGGCCGATGTCGAGGCCGGCGCCTTCCTTCTCGACCATGGCGGCGAGCGTCTTGGCGAAGGCGGCCTGCGCGTCGTCGGAGAGCGACGTGATCGCCGGATCGACCACC
>DATDMA010000244.1:0-2759 GCA_036519015.1 Pseudolabrys sp.
TCGTTGCAGGCCGGCGACGATCTCATCCTCAAGCGCATGAAGCGGCGCCATTCGCGCGCCGATGCCATCGCTTTTTGCCAACAGGTGCGCCGCCTGCGCCCCGATGTCGCCTTCGGTGCGGACATCATTGCCGGCTTTCCGACCGAGACCGAAGCCATGTTCGCGCGTTCGCTCGATCTGGTGGATGAATGCGGCCTCGCATCGCTGCATGTGTTCCCGTTCTCGCCGCGCCCGGGCACGCCGGCCGCGCGCATGCCGCAGCTCGATCGTGGCGTGATCAAGGAGCGCGCGCGGCGCCTACGCGAGAAGGGCGAGGCAGCGCTCACCGCGCATCTTGCCGCCCAAGTCGGTGCGCATCATCGCGTACTCGCCGAACGCGGCGGCATCGCGCGCACGGAGCAGTTCACGCCGGTCAAGCTTGCCGCGCCGCTCCAGCCCGGTACACTCGCCGACCTCACAATCGCCGGACACGATGGCCGCCAGCTTTTGGCGGCGTAGCGCATGATCCCGAAAAGTGGGAACCGGTTTTCGGATAAGATCATGCGCAAATAAGAAAGCGAGATGCAATGAGCGCGCACGAGATCACCACGGTGGAACAGCTTGAGCAACTCTACGGCGAGACGCTGCCGGCGTCGATCATGAAAGAGATCGACCACATCAACGACAGCTACCGCAAGATGATCGAGCTCGCGCCCTTCGTCGCCATCGCGACCGGCGGCCCCGAAGGCCTCGACTGCTCGCCGAAGGGCGACGCGCCCGGCTTCGTGCACATCCTCGACGACAAGACGCTGGCCATCCCCGACCGGCCGGGCAACAACCGGCTCGACAGTTTCCGCAATCTGCTGCGCGATCCGCGCATCGCCATCCTGTTCCTCATCCCCGGCGTCGGCGAGACGTTGCGCGTCAACGGCCGCGGCACGCTCTCGATTGATCCGCAATTAATGGCGCGCTTTGCGGTCAACGGAAAATTGCCGCGAAGCGTGCTCGTGGTGCACATCGAGAGCATCTACTTCCATTGCTCGAAGGCGGTGGTGCGCTCGAAGTTGTGGGACCCGAGTATGCAGGTCGAGCGCAAGGCGCTGCCGTCCACCGGCGCGATGATCAAGGAGCTGGCGCAAGGCAAGTTCGACGGCGACGCCTACGACCGCGACGCGCCGGCGAAGATCAAGGCGATGCTGTACTGATCTCGCCCTTCCATCCGCACGCACCGAGTAAGTCGCGCATATGCGCCGGCACCGGTGCGGTGATCGTCACCGGCGGTTTGTTCTTGGAGATCGGCACCACGACTTCGCGCGCGTGCAAGTGAAGCGGAGGTCCGCCGGCGCGCGGCGCCGTGCCGTAGATCGCATCGCCAACGATGGGGAAGCCCATCTCAGCGCAGTGCACGCGAAGTTGGTGCGTACGGCCGGTGAGCGGCTCGAGCGCGAGCCAGGTTACTTCTTTGTCGTCCCCGCGAAGGCGGGGACCCATAGCCACCGCGCTATCCGCAATCGCACCGCCAGGGGTTATGGGTCCCGGGCCTCCCTCGCTGTGCTCGGTCGCCCGGGACGACAGCGAGCCGCGCCCCATCACTTTCCACGTCGTCGACGAAGGCATTCCGGCAGGGTCTGGTTTCATCCACCAGCCGCGCGTTTCGTCGCGCTTTGACAATGCAATGTCGATCCGGCCCTCGTCGGCCTCGGGGCCGCCTTCGACCACGGCCCAATAGGTCTTGCCGACCTTGCCCTGCTTGAACAGCTTGCCCAGGAGCGCGAGCGCCTTGCGGTGGCGGCCGAGCACCAGGCATCCGGTGGTGTCGCGGTCGAGCCGGTGCGCCAGCGCCGGCGCGCGAGGCAGGCCGAAGCGCAGCGCGTCGAAATAGTCCTCGAACGCCTCTCCGCCCTTCGGCCCGCGATGCACGGCCAGGCCGGCGGGCTTGTCGACCACCAGCATCAGCCCGTCGCGGTAGAGCAGGCGGGCGAGCATCTCTTCCGGCGTCATATTCAGTTACCAAATGGAGCCGAAACGGGTATCACGGGCGCCGCATGAACGACAGCACACAAGGCCAAAGCTGGTGGAAGCGCCTGAGCAGCGGGCTCAAGCGCACATCCTCGCAACTCGGCACCGCCATCTCCGATCTCGTCTCCAAGCGCAAGCTCGATTCGGCGACGCTGGAGGACCTGGAACACGAGTTGATCCGCGCCGATCTCGGGCCAGACTTCGCGCAGCGCATCGCATCGGTGCTCGGCGGCGGCCGCTTCGAGAAGG
The DNA here is from genome assembly GCA_036519015.1 of Pseudolabrys sp. GTDB lineage: Bacteria > Pseudomonadota > Alphaproteobacteria > Rhizobiales > Xanthobacteraceae > Pseudolabrys. The sequence goes on from DATDMA010000244.1 coordinate 2,248, forward strand.
GCATTTCGCCCGAGGACGTGCGCAACGTGCTCGCCGGCGAGATCGAAAAAGTGATGGCGCCGGTCGCCAAGCCGCTCGAGGTCACGGCGCGGCCTTTTGTCATCCTGGTGTCCGGCGTCAACGGGTCCGGCAAGACGACCACCATCGGCAAGCTCGCCGCCAAGTTCCGCACTGAAGGCAAAAGCGTGATGCTGGTGGCCGGCGATACGTTCCGCGCCGCCGCCATCGACCAATTGAAAATCTGGGCCGAGCGCACTGGCGCTTCCGTGATTGCGCGCGAGCCGGGATCCGATCCCGCGAGCCTCGCTTTCGATGCGATCAACAGTGCGAAGGCGCAAGGCGTGGATGTTGTGCTGGTCGACACCGCCGGCCGCTTGCAGAACCGCGCCGAGTTGATGAGCGAGCTGGAAAAGATCGTGCGCGTGATGCGCAAGGTCGAGCCGACCGCGCCGCACGCGGTGCTGCTGGTGCTCGATGCGACTGTTGGCCAGAACGCGCTCAGCCAGGTGGAG
>DATDMA010000245.1:0-2518 GCA_036519015.1 Pseudolabrys sp.
CGGTAGCGCGGCTGCACGGCGGCGAGCTGACGCTGGAGGACAACCAGCCCGGCCTGAAGAGCATCATTGCGTTGCCACGCGGAGGGCCGGTACAGAGTGCGGGATGACCCCACCTGCCGGACCGAGGGCCACACCTGAACCTGCCGCGCGCGCGAGCCGCAACGGCGACGCATCGCCCGACAGCATCAAGGGAACACTCGCCGCACGGATCGTCATCGCGCCGCAATTGATCGAAGCGCCTGTGGCGCGCGCCTGCGTCGCCGATTGGATGGCGGGCTTGGATGCCTCCGAGGCTTTGCCGCTGAAGACGCTGCTCGCCGCGCATCCACTCGTCCGCACGCTGCTCGAAAGCGTCTCGGAAAGCTCACCCTTCCTGTGGGAACTCGCGAGCCGGGAGCCGGCGCGGCTCGCGCGCCTGCTGAGCGCCGATCCGGATGAGCACTTGGCCGCACTTCTGTCCGAGCATGGCCGTGCGGCCGCTGCGACTGACGACGACGACGAAGCGAGGCGGCTCCTCCGGCGGATGAAGGCGGAGGCGGCGCTGCTGATTGCGCTCGCCGATATCGGCGGCGCATGGCCGGTAATGCAGACAACGCGCGCGCTCACAAATCTGGCCGATACCGCGGTCAATGCCGCCGTCAGCTTCGCGCTACGCGAGGCCGCGCGCGCCGGCCGCATCGTGCTCAAGGACGCAGCCGAGCCGCAACGCCATAGCGGCTACATCGTGCTCGCTATGGGCAAGATGGGCGCCTTCGAGCTGAATTACTCCAGCGACATCGATCTCATCGTCTTTTACGACCCGGCGTCGCCGCTCGTGCCGGAGGACGGCGCCGCGGGCGCGCTGTTCGTGCGCATCACGCAACGCGTGGTGAAGCTGCTGCAGGAGCGCACCGGCGACGGCTACGTATTCCGCACCGACCTGCGCCTGCGTCCCGACCCGGCCTCGACCGGCATCGCGATCTCGACCCGTGCTGCGCTCTCGTATTACGAGAGCGTGGGGCAGAACTGGGAACGCGCCATGATGATTAAGGCGCGCGCCTGCGCCGGCGACATCGCCGCGGGCGAAAAAATCCTCAACGATCTCTCTCCCTTCGTCTGGCGAAAATATCTCGACTTCGCCGCCGTCGCCGACGTGCGGGCGATGAAGCGGCAGATCAATGCCTATCGCGGCCATGGCGAGATCGCGGTCGAAGGCCATAACATCAAGCTCGGCCGCGGCGGCATCCGCGAGATTGAGTTCTTCGCCCAGACGCAGCAACTCATCGCCGGCGGCCGCAATCCCAGCTTACGCGACCGCGACACGCTCACCACGCTCGACAAGCTCGCCGAAGATCGCTGGATCGACGAGCGCGCGCGCGACGAGATGAAGGCGGCGTACACTTTCCTGCGCACCGTCGAGCACCGCCTGCAGATGGTGAACGACGAGCAGACGCAGACCTTGCCGGCGGAGCGGGAAGGGCTCGAACGCTTCGCGCGCTTTCTTGGGTATCCCGACCGCGATGCCTTTGCGGCCGTATTGCTGGGACATCTCGACAAGGTCCAGCACACCTATGGTCGCCTGTTCGAGAAGACGGCCGAGCCGGACGAACCGGCGCTGCTGTTTCCCCCCGATGCCGACGATCGCAAGACGCTCGATCGTCTCGGCGCGCTCGGCTTCCAATCGCCGTTGGAGGCCTCGCACATCGCGCGGCACTGGCTCGCGGGAGGGCACCGCTCGCTCAAGGGCGAGATCGCGCGCAGCCATCTCGAGGCGCTGCTTCCGTCGCTGATCGAGCACCTCGCGCGCACGGACAATCCCAATGCGGCGCTGATCCTTTTCGATAACTTCCTCGCCAATCTGCATGGTCCGGCTCGCCTGTTGTCGCTGCTACGGCAGAACCCGGAGCTCATCGCGCTGATCACGCTCGTGCTCGGCATCGCACCGCGGCTCGCCGACACGCTGGCGCGCCATCCGGAGGTGATGGACGCGCTGGTCGATCCGAGCTTCTTCGGAGCCTTGCCGGACGAAGAGGGCCTTGGACAGCGGCTGACGGCGGCGCTGGCGCAGTCGCGTTACGACGAGGACCTGCTCGAACGCATCCAGATGTTCGGGCTGGAATATATGTTCCTCATTGGGGTGCGCATCCTGACCGGCACCGTCACGGCCCGGCAGGCGGGTGAAGCCTTCGCGCGGCTCGCCGACGCGGTGATCCGCGCCGTGAACGCTGCGGTTAAGGACAATTTCGTCGCGACCTACGGCCATTTACGCGACGAAGAGACCGCGGTGCTCGCCATGGGCAAGCTCGGCGGCAACGAGATGACGGCCACGTCCGATCTCGATCTGATCCTGATCTATGATTTCGACGCGACGCGGCCGGAGTCCGACGGCGACCGCTCGCTCTACGGCGCGCAATATTTCGCGCGGCTGACGCAGCGGCTGATCAATGCGCTGACGGCGCGAACCAATTACGGCGCACTCTATCAGGTGGACATGCGGCTGCGCCCGTCGGGGCGGGCAGGGCCGCTGGCGACGCAGCTT
>DATDMA010000246.1:0-5554 GCA_036519015.1 Pseudolabrys sp.
GCCCAGGCTGCTGCAGGCGCGCCTGGTGGAATCCTTCGAGAATGCCAACCGCCTGCGCGCGGTGGGCAAGCCCGGCGACAAGATTGCCGGCGATTTCGTGCTGATAACCGACGTGCGGGCCTTCGAGATTTCGGCGGTTGATGGCACCGCGGTGGTGGAAATCGCCGCCAAGATCGTGCGCGATGGCTCCGGCCGCATCGTCGCCGCCCGCGTCATCCGCGCGACGGTGCCGGCGCAGGCGACGCAAGGGGCGGGGGCAGTGGCCGCGCTCAACGAGGCCTTCGTGCAGGCCGCGACGCAACTGGTGTTGTGGGCCGCGCCGTTGGTTTAGCCGGCGAGTTACCCTCGCGATCAATGAATTCTCTGTCATGGCCGGGCTCGTCCCGGCCATCTCGCTTAGGGACGCACTGTGCCCTCCTAAGCGAGATGCCCGGCACAAGGCCGGGCATGACAGATGAGAGAGCAGATCACCAAACCGGATTCCGGGTCCGGCGCTGGCGCGCCGCCCCGGACTGACGTCGTGTCAATCAAACCGTCCCGCCGCGTGCGCCAGCATGGTGTAGACCTTGCCGGTTTCCGAGGTGAGATACGTGCGCGCGACCACCTGGCCGCGATCGTCGCGTGCGACCTCGTCGAGCAGCCGCTCGAACTCGCCGATATAGCGATCGACGGTCTGCTTGAACTCGCGGTCGCCGCGGTACTTCTTGCGGATCTCGTCGAACGCCTGCTGACCCTGGAGCGTATAGAGCCTGCGGGTGAACACGTTGCGTTCGCCGCGCTTGTAGCGGTCCCACAGGTCGGCGGCGGCGTCGTGATCGATCATGCGCGCGATATCGACCGACAGCGAGTCGAGCGACTCGATGCTGTGGCGCGGCGGGCGCTCTTCGTTTCCGCGCGCCGGCGGCTCGCGCAGGGTTTCGCGCACCGGTTCGCGCGGATACTCGGCCGGCGTTCCGTTCTCCTCGCGCGAGGCGCGGTTGAGCAGGTCGGAGAGCCAGCCGCGGCCGGGCGGTGTCGGCACCGCCTGGGTGAGGGACGGCGTCTCGGCCCGCCGCGGGGCCGGGGCGAAGTGGCTCACCTCGGTGCGCTCGTTGCGCGGCGCCGCCGGACGCGGCGGCTCCGGCTTGCGGGCAACCTCTGGGCGCGGCGCAGCGGTCTCGGCGCGTACGTTGGCGACGGCAACCGCGGGCTCCTCGCGCGTGCGGCGCACCGGCTCGACCGCGTCGAGATTGCGGCCGTGGCGGGCGACGATGCGGTTGAGCTCGGCCAGCGCTTCGATCTGGTCGACGATGACGCGGCGCATCTGCGCGGCGCTTTCCGCCGTTTCCTGCGGCAGCTCGAACACGCCGCGGCGGAGCTCCGCGCGCGTCTCTTCCAGTTCGCGCTGCATCTCGGTGGCCATCTGCTTCATCTCGCGCATCGTCTCGGTGAAACGCACGTTGGCGTCGCGGAAGAGCTGATCGGTATCGCCGGCGGTCTGCTCGTAGATGTCGCGCATCGCGCCGGTGACGCGGCGCCGCTCGGCCTCGGCATGCTCACGGACGCGATCGTATTGCTCGCTGATCGCACGCGCGCTCTCCGCGCCGGTCTGCGATACGACGCGGGTGATGTCCTGGGCCTGCTCGCGCACGAGCTCGTATTGCTCGGTGAGGACGCGAGCGCCCTCCGTGCCGGTCTGCGACACGACGCGGGTGATGTCCTGGGCCCGCTCGCGCACGAGCTCGAATTGCTCGCTGAGGACGCGAGCGCCCTCGGTGCCGGCCTGCGACACGACGCGGTTGATGTCCTGGGCCTGCTCGCGCACGAGCTCGAATTGCTCGGTGAGGACGCGGGCACCCTCGGTGCCGGTCTGCGACACGACGCGGGTGATGTCCTCGGCCCGGTCGCGTACGTTCTCGTACTGCTCCGCGATGACCCGGGCGCCCTCGGCGCCGGCCTGTGACACCAGGCGGGTGATGTCTTCGGCGCGCGCGCGCATGCGCTCGTACTGCTCGGCGAGGACACGGGAGCCCTCGGCGCTGCTTTCCGAGACGATGCGGGCGACATCCTCGGCCTGCTGGCGGGCAAGCTCGACCTGATCGCCGACGGCGCGGGCGCCTTCGGTCGTGGACTCCGACACGATGCGGGCGACGTCGCGCGCGCGGGAAGAGGCGGCTTCGAGCGTCTCATCCAGGAGGCCGGAGAAGCGCGACAGCCGCTGTTCGAGATCCCCGGTGCGGATGTCCAGCGTAGAGACCAGCGAGTCGAGCTGAACGCGCCGCTCGTTGACGCTGTCCTCGGTGCGCAGGTTGCTGCGCTCGATCTGATCGGCCGCCTTGGCGAGCTCCTGACCATGCGCCTCGAACTGATGCGCGATCTGCCCGAGGTCCGAAAGCACTTGCGTGCTGACGGCGCGGAAGTTGCCGATATTGGCTTCCACGCGGTTGGTGGCGTCGCCGGTCGAGGCATTGACCTCGCCCATCGCCGCGACGAATTCCGACACGCGCAGCATCAGCGTGTTTTCCAGCGTGCTCATGTTGGCATGAGAGCCGGAGAGCACTTCCTGGAGCATGATGTTGGCTTCGCGCAGCCGCTCGAAGAGGGCGGTGGTGTCGGAGCGCAGCATGTTGTGCGTCTCGAGCATCTCGCTGACGGTCGAGGTGACGGTGTCCTTCGAGTGCGCGATGGCCTTCTGCGCGGTGTCGCTCAGGTCGGTCAGCGTGCGATTGACCGTCGTGGCGGCGCTCTCGCCTGCCGAACTGATCTGGCGCGAGATTTCCGCCGAGTTCTCGATCATCGAGCGGGTGAAGGCGAAGCCCTTCTCCTCGATCGAGGACATGGCCTGGTCGGTGGCCTGGGCGATCTCGGCGGCGAACTGCTGGCCTTTGTCGCCGATCGCGGCGAGCACGCTGCCGCTGCGGTCGGAGAGGATGGTCTCCAGCTCATGCGTGCGCTCGCTGACGGCCTTGGTGATTTCGTCGGCCTTGCTGGTGAAGCCGCGCGCGACCTCGTCGCTCACGTTGCGCAGCGCGCGCTCGGCTTCGCTTGCGCTGTTGCGAATGCTGTCGCTCGTCGAAGCAGCAAGCGTGCCCAGCGAACGCTCGGCGTCGCTGGCGCTGTTGCGGATGCTGTCGCCCGTCGAAGCAGCAAGCGTGCCCAGCGAACGCTCGGCCTCGCTGGCGCTGTTGCGAATGCTGTCGCTCGTCGACACAGCAAGCGTGCCCAGCGTACGCTCGGCCTCGCTGGCGCTGATGCGGATGGCGTCGCTCGCCGAGATGGCGAGGGTGCCGAGCGAGCGCTCGGCTTCCGAGGAGTTGACCTTGATGGTGTGGCTCAACTGCTCCATGCGCACCAGCATGGCGTCGGCGGCGGCGCGCGTGCGGTTCTCGATCTCGCCGGTGACGGTCTCGGCGCGGCCGAGCAGCAGCTCCTCGAAGCGGCTGATGCGGGCATCGAGCGTATTGGCGACCTGGGTCGCGCGATCGCCGAGTGTGCGGTCGATCACGTCGGCCTTGGCGGCGATAATGTTGGCGACGTCGGTGGCGCGGGCATCGATGGTGCCGCCGATCTCGCCGACGCGGCGGTCCAGCGCGCTGACGACATCCTTGCCGCCCTCGCTCAGCGTCTTGGCGATATCGGCCGTGCGCGTGCCGAGCAGTTCCTCGAACTGCACGAGGCGCTGGTCGATGGCGCCGGAGACTTCGGTGGTGCGGCTCGAGACGCGTTCGTCGAACGTGTCGAGATAGCCGCGCATCGCCTCGGAGACGTCCTGCGTGCGGTGGCCGAGCCGTTCGACAAGCTCGCCGCCATAGGTCTTCACGGTGTGATCGAACTCGGCGATGTGGCGGGTGATGAGGTTGCCCAGCGTGCTGGCGTCGCGCGAGACTTTCTCGCTGAGCTCGGTGCCGCCGTGATTGAACATCTCCTCGAAGGCCTGAAGCCGCGCCGCGAGCATCTCCTTCACCGCGTCGCCGCGGTCGTTGATCGTCGCAACGAGCGCTTCGGCGCTGTTATGGAACGTGTCGGAGACGGTATTGCTGCGGCTGATGATATCGTCGGCGACGCGCGTGCCGGTCTGCTCGATCTTGGCGACGACGTCGCCGCCGCGCGACGTGAGGCCCTGCGCCAAGGCGTCGCCGGTCTGCTCGATCTTGGAGACGACGTCGCCCCCGCGCAGCGTGAGGCTCTGCACCAAGGCGTCGCCGGTCGTGTGGATCGACGCATTCACCTCGGCGCCGCGCGTGGTGATCATTTCCGTGATGCGGGCAGTGGTGTCGTTGAGCGTGGCGGAGAACGTCTGCGAGCGGCTCGCCATCTGATCGATGGTGGCGGTCGCGCGCTGCGCGAAGCCTTGCGAGACCTCGTCGAGCCGCGTGGTCATCGTCTGCTGCAGCTTGGCGGCGAGATCGGCGAAATCGGTGTGGACGGTTTCGGTCTTGAATTTCAGGCTGTCGGTGAGGCGCTCGCTGGCCGACGCGATCGCCGTGGTGGCGCGGTCGCTGGTGGTCTCCAGCCGGTCGAGCAAAGTCGAGCCGCGCTCGCTCAGCGTATCGATCATGGAATCGCCGGCATGGCCGAGCGCCAGGGTGATGTGCTCGCCCTTCTCGGTGAGCGTACGGGTGACGCGCTGCGCGACTTCGCTGACTTTGTCGGAGACGAGATCGCCGACCGAGGTGATGTCGTGGGAGAGGTCGAGGTGGACGCTGGCGATGGCGTTGCGCACCTGCTCGGCCTGGTTCACCAGCGTCTCGCGCTGGTTGGACAGTTCGCTGAGCAGATCGCGGATGCGCACCTCGTTGTCGTTATAGGCGCGCTCGAGCGCGGAGACTTCGTTGTGCACCAGCGCTTCCAACTCGGCAGCGCGGGCAAGCGCGCGCTCGACGCCGTCGCCCATGGCAGCGACCTCGCGGCGGATGGCCTGGCCGACGCTGACGATGGAGTCGCGGGCGGCGATTTCCGGCTGCGCCAGGCGCATGGCAACTTCGGCGAGCGACTCGGCGACGATGCGCATATCGCGCGCGCGGATGATGATGTGCGCAAGCGCGTAGAAGAAGAGCACGGGGATGACGAGAGCGGCGGCAAGGCCGATCAGTGTCGCGATGCCCACGCGCGGGGTCGCGAACAAGCCGTGCAACTCGTCGCGGAACAGATAGGCGGTGGCGAGACCGCCCGCGATCCAGACGCAAGCCGCTACGGCTGCGAGAATGAAGGGCGCGCGGCCGGGACGGCGATGCAGCGATTGCAGGACCTGGCCGATATTGGCGCGGTCGTCATTGGCGGGGCGGCGCGGGGCGGCATCGTCCGCCCAGGCGGCCGGCGAAAGTTCCTGATGGAACAGGTCGGCGTGGGCCGGCGGCGATGATGCAGCGTTTTCGCGATCGTCCGGACGGTCGACCGGCGGCGCGTCCAAGTCCACCGGGCGGATGCTGAGCGCCTCCTCGATGGCGTTGAGCGCATCTTCCGTCGGATCCTTCGATTTCTGCGGGATATTCGCCATTTTCGGTCGTCGCCTCGTCGTTACGCCGGACACACTTGCCGAGAGCCCGGACCGTCACAAAAAGCGGGCCTTAACGCG
>DATDMA010000247.1:0-4684 GCA_036519015.1 Pseudolabrys sp.
TGCTCGATCGCGACCTTGCTCGCGGTCGGCCCGATCAGCATGCCGTAGCCACCGGAGCCGTGTACTTCCTTCACCACCAGCTCGTTGAGATGGTCGAGCACATAAGCGAGGTGTTCCTCCTCGCGGCAGCGCCAGGTCGGCACGTTCTTCAGGATCGGCTCTTCGTCGAGATAGAACTTCACGATCTGCGGCATGAAGCTGTAGACCGCCTTGTCGTCGGCGATGCCGGTGCCGACCGCGTTGGCGAGCGTCACGTTTCCGGACTGGTAGGCCGACATCAGCCCCGGCACGCCGAGCGCGGAGTCGGGTCGGAAGGTAAGGGGATCGAGGAAGTCGTCGTCGATGCGGCGGTAGATCACGTCGACGCGTTTCGGCCCCTGCGTCGTGCGCATGAACACGATCTCGTCCTTGACGAAGAGATCGCGGCCCTCGACCAGCTCGACGCCAAGCTTGTCGGCCAAAAACGAGTGCTCATAATAGGCCGAGTTATAGACGCCCGGCGTGAGCAGCACGACATTCGGATCGCGCGTCGTGATTAACGGCGCCACCGACTTGAGCGTGGCGAGCAGTTCGTCCGGATAGTTCTCGACCGGCGCGATGCGGTGGCGCGAGAACAATTCCGGGAACAGCCGCATCATGATCTCGCGGTTCTCCAGCATGTAGGAGACGCCGGAGGGCGTGCGGGCATTATCCTCGAGCACATAGAAGGTGTCGGCATCCACACGCACGATGTCGATACCGGCGATCTGCACGTAGATGTCGTGCGGCACGCTCTGCCCGCTCATCTCCGGGCGGAACGCCGGATTGCGGAATACCAGGTCGTCCGGCACGATACCGGCGCGTAGGATCTCGCGCGCGCCGTAGATGTCCTTGAGGAACAGATTGAGCGCCTTCACGCGCTGGGTCAGGCCGCGCTCCAGGAGGCGCCATTCGGACCCCGCCATGATGCGCGGGATCACGTCGAAGGGGATCAGCCGCTCCTGGGCGTCGGCCTCGCCGTAGACCGCGAAGGTGATGCCGATACGGCGGAAGATCAGCTCGGCCTCGCGCCGCCGATAGTCGAGCACGTCCGGCGGCACCTCGGCCAGCCAGCGCGCCAATTCTCCATAGGCCGGGCGTACGCCGCCATCCTGGCCCTTCATCTCATCGAAGGCGGCAGCCATCCCGGACCCCCAGTCCCATCCGAACGCAGCATTGCCATCATTGGAGCAAACTTCGCGCCAACCGCCGAAACCACCCCCGGCAGCCGGCCCGGCGGCCGCGCCTGCCTAGCTTTTGGCCAGGATGATTACCGGGCAGGCGTTACCGCTTACTGTAACACCCGAAAATGACGCCTGGACGCCTTGCCGCACGACAATCGGCCCGCTGCCGCCACAAATCCAATGAACCTTATTAATATGTGAAATAGCCGCCGCGGGCTGGCGGTCAGGAGGGACGGGGCCATGGCGAAGACCTTCGGCGTGACGATCATGACGGCCGCCTGCATTGGACTGGCGGTATCGGTCCCGGCCCGGGCGCAGACCAAGCTGGAGGCCGGCACGTCCTGGGTGAACGACGACGGCTCGGTGCTGTCCATCTCCACCATCGCCCCGAACGGGCTCCTGAGCGGGACCTTCATGAGCATGACCGGCTGCGGCGCCAAGCAGGCGCAGCCGGTGACCGGCTGGTACGCGGCTGGCACGACGGGCGGGGCGATCACCTTCTCGGTCGCGTGGGATGGCTGCAATGCGGTGACCACATGGTCGGGCCAGTACAGCAATGCGACAGGCCGCTTCCAGGCGTTGTGGTACTACGCCGCGGCCGCGGCGCCGGCGTGGAACGGCATCGTTGCCGGCAGTCACACTTTCGTGCCGCAGCCCGCCCCGAGAAAGCTATAGAGTTGCCGCATCGAAAGGCGTGGTGCACAAGCCGGCACACCGCTTCCGGCAGCCCATGGTTCATGCTTTAAAGCGGCCTTCCAATACTCGGCTCGAGCCTAAGCCGCGAGTCCGCAAGGAGCCCGCCCGCATGACTGACACGCCACCCGCACAACAGATCGTCACCGCGGCCGTGCTGGTCATCGGCGACGAGATCCTGTCAGGCCGGACCAAGGACAAGAACATCGGCTACACCGCCGATTACTGCACCGCCCTCGGCATCGATCTGAAGGAGGTGCGGGTCGTCTCCGACGACGAGAGCGCCATCATCGAGGCGGTGAACGCGCTGCGGGCCAGATACACCTACGTCTTCACCACCGGCGGCATCGGCCCGACGCATGACGACATCACTGCCGACTGCGTGGCCAAGGCCTTCGGCGTGGCGCTCGAATTCCATCCCGAAGCCGTCGCGATCATGAAAGAGCGCGTCGCCAAGATGGGCGGCGAGCTTAACGAAGCGCGCATGCGCATGACGCGCATCCCGCATGGCGCGGCGCTGGTGCACAACAAGGTGTCGGGCGCGCCGGGCTTCTGGATCGGCAATGTCATCACCATGGCCGGCATCCCCGCGGTGATGCAGGGCATGCTCGATGAGGTGGCGCCGAAGCTCAAGACCGGCGCGAAGCTGTTGTCTGAATCGATCCGCGCCGACGCCAAGGAAGGCGATGTCGGCACCGAACTGGGCGCCGTCGCCAAGGCGCACCCGGACACGATCATCGGCAGCTATCCGTTCATCGACGAGACGCAGGGGCCGAACACCAACATCGTCGTGCGCGCGCGCGATGCCGCGAAGCTGGCCGAGGCCAAGCAGGCGATCGAGGCCATGCTTGTTACGGTGAAGTCGCAATTGGACAAGAGCGCGTAATAACGCGCTGGGGGAGTGTAAAGACATGCCGAAGCCCGAGGGCGGCGTTCGCCCTGAGAAAATCTTTCCGGTGTCGTGGGACCAGTTTCACCGTGATGCGCGCGCGCTGGCGTGGCGGCTGCACGCGGCGGGCCCGTTCGAGGCCGTCGTCTGCATCACCCGCGGGGGGCTGGTGCCGGCGGCGGTCGTGGCGCGCGAGCTCAACGTCCGCATCATCGAGACGATCTGCGTCGCCAGCTATCACGACTACAAGAACCAGGGCGCATTGCAGGTGCTCAAGGGCGTCGCGCCCGAGATCACGTCGATGCGCGGCGAGGGCAAGGGCGTGCTGATCGTCGACGACCTGGTCGACACCGGCAAGACCGCGCGCGTGGTGCGCGATCTGCTGCCGTCGGCGCATTTCGCCACCGTTTACGCCAAGCCGATGGGGCGGCCGCTGGTCGACACCTTCATCACCGAAGTGTCACAGGACACCTGGATCTATTTCCCCTGGGACACGGGGCTCGCCTTCCAGCCGCCGATCCGCGAGGGTGGAGATTGAGCCTGCACGAGCCGCTTTGGATCGGCTAGGATCGCGTAGCAAACAAGGAGTACGCCCATGACCGCCGCCGTACGCAAGGACGAAACGCAGGATCTGCTCTCGCATCACGTGAAGCCGGAGGAGATGCTCTGGCAGAAGCTCCAGTTCCCTGGCTGCGAGATCAAGCCGCTCTATTTCGATCCGAAGACCGGCATCGCCACCTTCCTGTTCAAGATGGAGCCGGGCGCGACGCTGCCCGACCACGAGCACGCGCTGCTCGAGCAGACTTATGTCCTGGAAGGCTCGCTGGTCGACAAGGATGGCCCCGACGCCGGGCTCGAAGTGAAGGCCGGCGAGTTCGTCTGGCGCCCGGCCGGCAGCCGTCATTCGGCCTGGTGTCCGAATGGCGGCACCATGATCGCGATTTTCCAGGTGCCGAATAAATTCTTCGACAAGGACGGCAAGACGATCGATCCCAACGGCAAGGATTGGGAAGCGACCTGGGGGCACGTGTTATCCAAGTAGCGTAACGCGCCGCGCGTTGGTTTTAACCGCCGCGCATCGCAAGCCGCCATCTGCGGCTTGCGCGTGATATTTTATCGATCGCAGGGCAACCCTGAGATCGATGTGCGGACGTGGCGGAATGGTAGACGCAACGGACTTAAAATCCGTTGGGAGTAATCCCGTCCGGGTTCGAGTCCCGGCGTCCGCACCAACTTTGCGTCTTCTCTAATATGGGGAGCTTGGGGACAAAAAGGGAGGCATAAGGCTTGCGCTGGCGGGTGACCGTTCGCGCGCGTGAGGGCATGAACGAGTTTGTGAGGGCGTTCATGCCGTAGATCTGGACTTAAGAAAATTTAGTCGGGAAGCGGGGAGCCGCTTTTCCACTGGCGCCACTTTAGAGCCGGCTAGTGTGCCCGCGTTGCGATTTGCGGCGTGTAAAACCTTTTTATTACATTCCGCCATCTGCCAAAAATAACCAAACCTCGAAACTAATTTGATTGGAGATAATATGATGAGCGATGCATCTGATGATATTTGGGGTGATGACAGCTTCGGTAGAAATGAGGACGCGGCATTCCTAAAGCGTTTTCTGATTGAGCGCATTAAAGAACGAAAGGCGATTGGTCTTCACCGCTCCTATGTCCTTAACCTCGACTCTGGATGGGGCCGGGGCAAGTCGTTCTTCCTGACACGGTTTCAGAAGACGCTGGAGAGTGAAGGCTATCTTGTAGCCTCAGTAAATGCGTGGCGAGATGATCACGCCGACGATCCACTCATCGCAGTTATGGCAGCAATTGATCAAACGATTTCGCCACACATCAAAAAGGTGGAGAGAGCGATTTGGAGGGCCGTAAAGTCGAACGGTATGGCTGTAGCCAT
>DATDMA010000248.1:0-2462 GCA_036519015.1 Pseudolabrys sp.
CTCGTCGCTGATCCAGCGGCTCAAGACGGGCGCCTGCGTCGCGATCATTTCGTTGACCTTGGCGGTGACAACATCTTTGTCGAGACCGCCGTCGGGAATGTCGAAGTCGAGCCGGCCATCGCCGTCGCCGACCGAGCCGCCCGTCACGGCATAAGGCAGTGCGGCGGACAGAAGATGCAGCGCGGTATGCACGCGCATGCGGGCGTAGCGCTTGTCCCAGTCGATCGCCGCCGTCACCGCGTCGCCCGGTTTGAGAACCGGCGCGCCGTCCGCCGGCACATGCGCGATCTCGGTCTTCGCCGCGTCGGTATAGACCGCGGTCGCGACAGGAATGCGCGTTCCGTCGGCCAAGGTGAGCGCGCCGGTGTCACCGGGCTGGCCGCCCGATGTGGCGTAGAAAACCGTACGGTCGAGCACGATGCCGCCTTGCTCGGTGACGGCGACCACGCGCGCCGCGCAGTCGGTCAGATATGAATCCTCGCGGAACAGACAGTCGGTCGGCATTGCGGCTTCACGTCTTTACGAAGGGCGGCTTGATGTCGGACGTGCGGGTCAGCCATTCCGGCACCTGCAAATTCTTCGAGCGCAGGAAGTCCGGATTGAACAGCTTCGACTGATAGCGCGTACCGTAGTCGGCGAGCACCGTCACGATGGTGTGGCCTGGACCGAGATCGCGCGCGAGGCGGATCGCGCCCGCGACATTGATGCCGGACGAGCCGCCAAGGCAGAGGCCTTCGTGCTCGAGCAGGTCGAAGATGATCGGCACGGCCTCTTCGTCAGGGATGAGATAGGGCTTGTCGACCTTGAGGCCCTCGATGATCGGCGTCACGCGGCCGAGTCCGATGCCCTCGGTGATCGAGCCGCCGTCGCTCGCCTTGGCTTCACCATGGGCGAAGAGATTGTACATCGCGGCGCCGCGCGGGTCGGCGACGCCGATGACGATGTCGTGTTTCTGCTCGCGCAGGAAGGCCGCCGTGCCGGCGAGCGTGCCGCCAGTGCCCACCGAGCAGATGAAGCCGTCAACCTTGCCGCCGGTCTGCTCCCATATCTCGGGCCCAGTCGAGACGTAATGCGCCTTGCTGTTGTCGAGATTATTCCACTGATCGGCGAAGATGACGCCGTTCGTTTCGGACTTCTTCAGCTCCTCCGCCAGCCGGCGGCCGACATGCTGATAGTTGTTCGGATTGCCATAGGCGACGGCAGGCACCTCGACGAGTTCGGCGCCGCACAGCCGCAGCATGTCTTTCTTTTCCTGGCTCTGCGTCTCCGGGATGACGATCAGCGTGCGATAGCCGCGCGCATTGGCGACCAGCGCCAGGCCGATCCCGGTATTGCCGGCGGTGGATTCCACCACCAGCCCGCCCAGTCGCAGCTCGCCGCGCGCCTCCGCCTCCAGGATCATCTGGCGGGCGGCGCGGTCCTTCACCGACCCGCCCGGATTCATGAACTCCGCCTTGCCGAGGATGGTGCAGCCGGTCGCCGTCGAGGCGCGCTCGAGCTTGATGAGGGGAGTATGGCCGATAGCGTCAAGGAGGCCGTCGCGAATGTGCATGCCCGGATCCGGCTATGAGTGGGACAAGTTCCGACCCTAGTTGAGGCCCGGCGGGGTCACAAGGCCACCATTTCGGTCCGGATGGCCGGCTCAACAGCAACCCCGCGCCGGCGGGATTGCGTCAATTGCCCGCGGGCTGGAAACATCTCCGAAACCATATCCCCGCAATGGTTGTATAATCCGGAACATCTTCACCACTTTTTTCCCGCCCAAGTCTATTCGTCACGCGGGTCGTCAGGCGGGGGCTACCCTGGTCCCGGCGACGCGGATTGCGAAGGAGTGGGTGCGGGCGGTGATGAATCTCGACGTCAACACGCTGTTCATGGTGACGATCTATGTCGAGGCCATCCTTGGCTTGCTGCTGCTGTTCGCCTGGGCGCAGAACACCGCGATCCATGCCGTCTGCTGGTGGGGTTTCGGGCATCTGATCCGCGCCAGTTCGGTCATGCTGTTTGGCATGTACGGCTCCGCGCCCGACCTCATTACCATCGATCTCGCCAACGCGCTTCTGTTCACCGCTTTCGCGGTGACCTGGACCGGCGCCCGCGTGTTCGATGGCCGCCCGGTCGAGCCGGTCTATCTGGTGACCGGCGCCGTGGTCTGGCTGCTGGTCTGCCGTCTGCCCGTGGTCGCAGAGAACATCGACCTGCGCTCGCTGATGGCCTCCGGCATCATCACCACCTACACATGGCTCACGGCTTACGAATTCTGGCGCGGCCGCGCCGAACAGCTTGTGTCGCGCTGGCCGGCGATTTTCATGTTGTTCGCACACGGCGCGCTGTTCCTGCTGCGCACGCCCCTGGTCGCGGTGCTGCCCTACACGGCAACCAACAACAACATGTTCGGCAGCGTGTGGCTGACCGTACTGTCCTTCGAGGCGCTGCTGTTCACCATCTCCATCGCCTTCATC
>DATDMA010000249.1:0-3096 GCA_036519015.1 Pseudolabrys sp.
TGGGCGGACGCCTCGCGCCCTTGTTCAGTTCCTGCATCGACAGGAACAGGCTGCGGATCATGGCCGCTGCTTCCTTGCTGCGCAGGATCTTGGCGAAGTAGCGCGATTCGACGCGCAGCGCCGCGTCGATCGGCAGTTGCAGGCCTTCATAGACGCATTGCATGATGGCGCGCGCAGCCGGATAATTGTCGTAGGTCTCGCGGCGGAAGATGGCGTTGCCGGCCGGGAACATCATCATGCCGGCCTTCGAAAACACCGGACCGCCCGGCAGCTTGAAACCCTTCTCGTCCCAGGGCGCGACGGCCTTGCCGCCGGCCTTGATCCAGTCCTTTGCCACCTTGATCATGTCGGCAGCCGGCACCACGGCGTCGACCAGCTTCAGCGCCTTGGCCCTGTCGAGATTGATCGCCTCGCCCTTCAGCAGCAATTGCATCGCATCCTGCGGCGACACGATGCGCGGCACGCGCTGGGTGCCGCCGGCGCCGGGGAACAGCCCGACCTTGACTTCCGGCAGGCCGAGGCGAGTCTTGGGATTTTCAGCGGCGACGCGGTAGTGGCACGCCAGCGTCAGCTCGAAGCCGCCGCCCAACGCCAGTCCGTTGATTGCGGCGACCCACGGCTTGCCTGAGGTTTCGATTCCGCGAAACACCAGCGAGAAGCGGCGGCTCTGGTCGAACAGCATCTGGTTGGCGGCTTCCTCACCCTTGGCCTTGAGCGTATCGGCGTAAGTGCGGCTCATGCCCTCCAGCATCGAGAGATCGGCGCCCGCCGACAGCGCTTCCTTGCCCGAGGTGATGACCACGCCCTTCACGGCGGTGTCCGCGGAGGTCTGCTGCACGATCGCCTCGAGCTCGTTGATCGAGGTCTCATCGAGCACGTTCATCGAACGGCCAGGGGTGTCCCATGTGACGAGCGCGATGCCGTCGGCGTCGGTCTCGATCTTGAAATTCTTGAAGGCCATGTTGATTGCTCCCAATTCGAATTTTTGATCGTAGGGTGGGCAAAGGCGCGCGTCGCGCCGTGCCCACCATTTTGATCCGGTGTCAATCGTGGTGGGCATGCTTCGCTTTGCCCACCCTACGGTCTCGCGTTGGCTCAGACCCGTTCGATGATCGTCGCGGTACCCATGCCGCCGCCGATGCACAGCGTGACCAACGCGGTCGATTTGTTGGTGCGCTCGAGTTCGTCGAGCACGGTGCCCAGGATCATCGCGCCGGTGGCGCCGAGCGGATGGCCGAGCGCGATCGCGCCGCCATTGACGTTGATCTTGTCGTTGTCGATGTCGAACGCCTGGATGTAGCGCAGCACCACCGAGGCGAACGCCTCGTTCAGTTCGAACAGATCGATGTCCGACTGCTTCATGCCGGAGCGCTCGAACAGCTTTCGGGTCACATCGACCGGACCGGTCAGCATCATCGCGGGCTCGGAGCCGATATTGGTGAAGGCGCGGATCTTGGCCCGCGGCTTGAGGCCGTGCTTCGCGCCGGCTTCCTTGCTGCCGAGCAGCACCGCGCCGGCGCCGTCGACGATGCCGGACGAATTGCCGGCGTGATGCACGTAATTGATCTTCTCGATTTCCGGATGCGACTGGATCGCCACCGCATCGAAGCCGCCCATCACGCCCACCTGCTCGAACGACGCCTTGAGCTGGCCGAGCGACTGCATCGTCGTGGAGGGGCGCATGTGCTCGTCCTTGGCCAGGATGGTCAGGCCATTGACGTCCTTGACTGGAATCACCGAGTTCTTGAAGTGGCCCTCGTCCCAGGCCTTGGCGGCGCGCTGCTGGCTTTGCACCGCATAGGCATCGACGTCATCGCGCGAAAAGCCGTATTTGGTCGCGATCAGATCGGCGGAAACGCCCTGCGGCATGAAATAGGCCGGCACCGCAATCGAGGGATCCATCGGCCAGGCGCCGCCGGAAGCGCCGATGCCAACCCGGCTCATCGATTCGGCGCCGCCGCCGATGGTGAGGTCATGCTGTCCGCTCATGATCTGGGCGGCCGCGAAATTCACCGCGTCGAGCCCCGAGGCGCAGAAGCGGTTGATCTGGACGCCGGCGACGCTCTCACCGAGCCCGGCCTGGATCGCCGCGAAGCGCGCGATGTCCGAGCCGGCCTCGCCGACCGGATCGACCACGCCGAGCACCACGTCGTCGACGACGTCTTCGGCAAGATGATTGCGTTCCTTCAGCGCTTTCAGCGGCGCGGTGGCGAGCGCCAGCGCGGTCACCTCATGCAGCGCGCCATCGGCCTTGCCGCGGCCGCGCGGGGTGCGAACGTGATCGTAGATATATGCCTCAGGCATGACGCCCTCCTGGTATGAGGATCATAATATATTCGGCTGTTGCACAGATGTCGCGGCTGCTGTCGAGCCGCGGCAGATTTTCTTCGAAAGGCGGATTTCAGAACGCTTCCGCCGCCAATTCCATGGTGGTCGCGCTTCCGGTCTGGATGCGCGCGAGGTGAAGTGCGGTTTCCGGCAGCATCCGCTCCATGAAGAAGCGGCCGGTCACGAGCTTGGTGGTCAGATAGGGCGTGGCGCCGCTGCCTGCAATCTTGGCCTGGGCGACCTTGGCCATCTTGGCCCACATATAGCCGAAGGTGACGAGCCCGAACAATTGCATGTAGTCGGTGGCGGCAGCGCCGGCATTGTCGGGCTTCATCATCGCATTCTGCATCAGCCAGGTGGTGGCCTGCTGCAAATGGCCGAGCGCGTTGCTCAAGGGCGCGACGAACGGCTTCATGGCCTCGTCGGCGCCGTGTTCCTTGGCGAAGCCCGCGACCTCGCCGAAGAAGGTCATCACCGCGCGGCCGCCATTGCGCGGCAGCTTGCGCCCGACCAGATCCAGCGCCTGGATACCGTTGGCGCCCTCATAGATCATGGCAATGCGCGCGTCGCGCACGAACTGCTCCATGCCGTTCTCGGCGATATAGCCATGGCCGCCATACATCTGCTGCGCCAGCACCGCATTGGAAAATCCGACATCGGTCATCACGCCCTTCATCACCGGCGTCATCAGCCCCATGTGATCGTCGGCGGCCTCTCGATCCTTCGGGTCGCTGGACCTGTGCGCGACGTCGCTCTTAAGCGCGGTCC
>DATDMA010000250.1:0-6995 GCA_036519015.1 Pseudolabrys sp.
GCCCGATCTGCTGCTGCTCGACGAGCCGACCAACTATCTCGATCTCGAAGGCACGCTCTGGCTCCAGGATCACCTGGCGACCTATCCGAGCACGATGATCATCATCAGCCACGACCGCGATCTGCTCGACAATGCGGTCAATCAGATCCTGTCGCTCGAAGCCAAACAGCTCACGATCTATCGCGGCGGCTATTCCGACTTCGAGCGCCTGCGCCGCGAACGCATGATGCTCGACCAGAAGATGGTCAAAAAGCAGGACGCGCAGCGCAAGCACCTGCAGGCCTTCGTCGATCGCTTCCGGGCCAAGGCCAGCAAGGCGCGGCAGGCGCAATCGCGCCTCAAGATGCTGGCGAAGCTGGAGCCGATCACGTCGCTGGTGAACGACGACGTGCGGCCGATCCATATTCCCGAACCGGACAAGCTGCTGTCGCCGCCGATCATCGCCACCGACAATGTCGCGGTCGGCTATGACGAACGCGTCGTGCTCTCCGGCCTGTCGCTGCGCATCGACAATGACGATCGCATCGCTTTGCTCGGCTCCAACGGCAACGGCAAATCGACGCTGGTGAAGCTGCTCGCCAACAGGCTGGCGCCGATGCACGGTGACGTGACGCGCGCCGCGAACCTGCGCGTCGCTTACTTTGCGCAGCACCAGCTCGACGAGTTGGACCCGCAGGGCAGCCCCTACGATCATGTGCGCCGGCTGATGCCCGACATGCCGGAATCGAAAGTGCGCGCGCGCGTCGGCGCCATCGGCTTTTCCGGACAGGCCGGCGATACCAAAGTCGAGAAGCTCTCCGGCGGCGAGAAGGCGCGGCTGATGCTCGGCCTGGCGACGTTCAACGCGCCGCATCTCATCATCCTCGACGAGCCGACCAACCATCTCGACATCGACAGCCGCGGCGCGCTGATCGAGGCGATTAACGATTTTCCCGGCGCGGTGATCCTGGTCTCGCACGACCGCTATCTGCTGGAGGCCTGCGCCGACCGGCTATGGCTGGTGAACGGCGGCAGAGTCGCGCCCTTCGACGGCGATCTCGGCGATTACACGCGTCTGGTTCTGTCCGGCGGGGCCGAGAAGACCGCGGCGAAACCGCCGCCGCAGCTCGATCGCGGCGAAGTGCGCCGCGCCGCCGCGGAGAAGCGCGCCGAGACTGCACCGTTGCGCAAGCGCGTGTCGGATGCCGAGCTCAAGCTCGCGCAGCTCAACAAGCAGCTGTCGCGGCTCGATGCGACGCTCGGCGACGGCGCGCTGTTCACGACCGATCCGGCCCGTGCGGCGGACTTGTCGAAGACGCGCGCCGATGTGGCCAAGGCGATCCAGGCGGCGGAAGAAGATTGGCTCGCCGCCAGCGCCGCGTTGGAAACGGCTTAGGCCTCCGTCCCGTCATCCTGAGGTGCGAGCGACCAAAGGTCGCGAGCCTCGAAGGATGCACGGCGGAGGCGCTGCCACAGGCTCGGGTACCCGGGCCGTTCATCCTTCGAGGCGCGCAAGAGCGCGCACCTCAGGATGACGGATTGACTACTGCACGAAGGCGGGGTCGGCCGCGGGCTGGGCCGCGGGTTGGGCCGGGTGAACGGCGGCGGCCTTGGCGCGCTTGACCGGCTTCTTCTTCACCGCCGCCTTCGGCTTTTCCTGCCCAGGGATGCGCTCGACGGTCTTCAGGCGGCCAGAGTCGAAGGTGTAGATGCCGGGCCAGGCGCCGGTCTGATAGGTGAGCACGACCCTGCGCTCGCCGCTGCTGCTGGCGCTGATCGCGACATTGCTGGGCTGGCCGGCGCGGCGCACGGCCTGGCATTCGGTCATGCCAAGGGCGATGCCGCCGAGCGCCTGCTGCGCATTCGGATCGCCCCCGGCAGGCGCCTGCGCGCCACCGAGATCGCCGGCGGGGGTGCCGACCGGGGCATTCGCCGGCGGAGGCGCGGCGGCGGCTTGCGCCTGAGCGGCGTCCGGCGCGCACGCGCCGTCGGCGCTGACCAGGTCTTGCGGAGCGACCGCCCCCTGCGGCGCGAGATCCCCGCTGTTGTTTTGTGCTGGCCGCGCCCAGTCGGGCGTGGTGAAGGCCTCTTTCGGGTTGAGATTGATCTTGCTCACATCGAAATTGCTGCCGCCCGAGCAGCCGCTTAAGGCTACGGCGAGGGCAGCGGCAGACACGACAGCAAGCTTCGAAACGGCGCGAGACGGCAAGGCGAGATCCCCCAGGAGACTTGTCCGTTTGTCCCTTAAGACGGATTTTGCGTCATCACAATGGCAAGCGGCAAGGCGGGGCTTATCCCTCCCCCGCTTGCGGGGGAGGGTGCCGCCACGCAAGTCGCATTTATGCGACTTGCGCAATGTAATTGCTGAACGCGGGCGAGCCCGCGTTCAGTGGCGACGGGTGGGGAGGCGTTGTAACGCCGCAAGTGACCCCACCCGGCTCGCGCGCTCGGCCTCGGGGCCGAAAAACATCGTTGTCTGAATAACTTCCCAGCCTCGAAAATAACTTATCCCCGCCGGCTCCAGCGGCCTTAAATTACATCCCGTCCTGCTCAACGAGGGCGCTGTCATGAGGCGTCTTGATGGTGGAGCAGGACGCGGCGCCCGCGGGCGGGAGACGAACGCTCCTCCCACGCTCCCGGGCGGCGACGGGGCTCCGCTCGGAGGCACTATGACCTCCCGCCAGGAGCTGGCTGATGGCGGGCCGCACGGTTCGTCCGGAGTTTGAAGGCACGGCGGCCCAAAAGGAGTCGTGTTCTGAGAGCAGTCGGACGCCCCGCAGGCGGTTGCCAGAAGCGCGGCCCGTCGCCGTTCAAGACGCCGCGATGGCGCGCCGAAAGGCGCCGCATCTTCCCAAAAGGAAGGTGCGCTACTGACTACCTGACGCGCCTTCTCGGCGCGCCATCCCCTCGTATTTTACGAGGGAACGGAATGGGACGACGGCGTACCCGGCGCCGCAAAGAATACGGGCGATTTCGCGTGGCTGTTTGACAGTTAAATCAGTGACACTCGTAGTCCGCATGAGCGCAGCGAAATCCGGGGTACAGACCGAAGCCTCGCAATACGCTCACTGATCCCTCCTCTGAAAGGGTCCGGCACGACGTGCCAGGGGGGTCATTTCGCAACCTACGCACACACCCCACCCGGCGGCTTTGCGAGCCCCCTTCCCCACGAACGGAGAGGGATAAGAAAACGCGGCCGCCATTTTTACCCGGGTAATATTGACATGGATATTTTACCCGGGTAAAACGCGCATCCTTGCAAGCCTGCAAGGCCCCGGCGAAGGACGACCCGAATGGACCAATCGGCCCAAAAGACGTGCACCGCTTTCGACGGCCCGCGATGCATCGCATCTGGCGATCTGCGCGATGTCGCCTCGCGGGTGAAGGAGCACGTCGATGCCGGCGCGGCGCAGCCGGTGCTGATCTTTGAAGACGCGACCGGCGCGCCCATCGATCTGGATCTGCGCGGAGGCGTGGTGGACGTTCTCAGCCGCCTGCCCTTGCCCGCCGCCCAAACCCCTTCGGCGGATGAGCAGCGTCGCCCTGGACGCCCGAAGCTCGGCGTGCTCGCTCGCGAGGTCACGTTGCTGCCGCGCCATTGGGAGTGGCTGAACAGCCAGCCCGGCGGCGCTTCCGTCGCGTTGCGTAAGCTCGTCGATGACGCGCGGCGTGCGAACGGCGACAAGGACCGCGTCCGGCACGCGCAAAGCGCTGCTTACAAATTCATGTCGGCCATGGCTGGTAATGAGACAGGCTTCGAGGAAGCTGCGCGCGCATTATTCGCAGGCGATGCCAAGCGCTTCGACGACTTGACGGAGTCATGGCCTATCGACGTCCGTGCGCACACCCGCAAGCTCGCGGCGATGGCGTTTGGTTTCGCTGAGCAATGAACACATGGGAACGGCGCTGCGCGCCTTTGCCCATCCTACCCGCACTAGGCGCGCCGCCTAATGCAGCCTGAACTCGCTGCCGATGGCCTTCAATTCGGCAGGCTTGATCAGCTTGGCATGAGCCACCTGCACCGAGTGCAGTGGGCCCTCAAGCTTATCCTGCCAGAAGTCCAGGAAGCGATGCAGCTCGGGGAATTCGGGGAAGAGATCGTAGGACTGCCACACGTAGGACTGGAGCAGCCAGCGGTGATCGGGACGCCGATACAAGATGTGCGCAGTTGTCAGACCGTAGCCGTTGACCTGTTTCACGAAGTCCTTCGAAACCATCGCAGCCCTCCGTATGTCGGACCTGAAGTTTCCTTTCCCGGCGCTTCCCATTGCAAGCCGAAAAGGTAAACAACCTGTGTAAAATCAAGGCGTTAGCAGCAATCATCAAAGTCTGCTAACAACCCTGCCCCGCAACCCTCATGGCCGGGCTCGAATAACCGATTGCGGCGGAGCAAAGTTCCGGCCTGCGGCGATTAACCATTGGGCCGCAGCGCCTCGATAATGTTGGCACTCACGCGCGATGAGTGCTAAAAAATCGCCGGAAGCCCCTTGTGGGCGAAAAGGCCGACACCATCTGCCGGCCAGGGCCGGCAGGGGGACCTCGCCGGCTACCAAAAACCTAGCTCGTTCAATTATTTATGGAGGACTGCCATGAAGTTCCGCCCGCTTCACGACCGTGTCGTCGTCAAGCGCATCGATGCCGAGGAAAAGACCGCCGGTGGCATCATCATTCCCGATAGCGCCAAAGAGAAGCCGAGCCAGGGCGAGATCGTCGCCGTCGGCCCCGGTGGCCGCGACGAGAGCGGCAAGCTGACCCCGATCGACCTGAAGGTCGGCGACGTTGTGCTGTTCGGCAAATGGTCGGGCACCGAAGTCAAGATCGACAGCCAGGATCTCCTGATCATGAAGGAGTCCGACATCATGGGCGTGATCGAAGGCGGCAGCGCCGCCAAGAAAAAGGCCGCTTAAGGGCACGGTCCTCGTCCTGAGGAGCCTGCCGAAGGCAGGCGTCTCGAAGGACGAGAGCAACGAATCACCAGCCTCATCCTTCGAGACGCGCCCTCAGGCGCTCCTCAGGGTGAGGATCGAAACCTGAAGGAAACAAAACAATGGCTGCTAAAGACGTCAAATTCTCCGTCGATGCCCGCGACCGCATGCTGCGCGGCGTCGACATCCTCGCCAACGCGGTGAAGGTCACGCTCGGCCCCAAGGGCCGCAACGTCGTCCTCGACAAGTCGTTCGGCGCTCCGCGCATCACCAAGGACGGCGTCACCGTCGCCAAGGAGATCGAGCTCGAGGACAAGTTCGAGAACATGGGCGCACAGATGGTGCGCGAAGTTGCCTCGAAGTCATCCGACTTCGCCGGTGACGGCACCACCACCGCCACCGTGCTCGCCCAGGCGATCGTGAAGGAAGGCTCCAAGGCGGTTGCCGCCGGCATGAACCCGATGGACCTCAAGCGCGGCATCGACCTCGCGGTCGAGGCGATCGTCGAGCACCTGAAGGCTAACTCCAAGAAGGTCACCTCCAACGACGAGATCGCCCAGGTCGGCACCATCTCGGCGAACGGCGACAAGGAGATCGGTCAGTTCCTCGCCGAGGCCATGAAGAAGGTCGGCAACGAGGGCGTGATCACGGTTGAAGAGGCCAAGAGCCTCGAGACCGAGCTCGACGTCGTCGAAGGCATGCAGTTCGATCGCGGCTACATCTCCCCCTACTTCGTCACCAATGCCGACAAGATGCGCACGGAGATGGAAGACCCCTACATCCTCATTTACGAAAAGAAGCTGTCGGGTCTGCAGGAGCTCCTGCCGCTGCTCGAGTCGGTCGTGCAATCCGGCAAGCCGCTGCTGATCGTGGCTGAAGACGTCGAGGGCGAGGCGCTTGCCACGCTCGTCGTCAACAAGCTGCGCGGCGGCCTCAAGGTTGCGGCTGTGAAGGCCCCGGGCTTCGGCGATCGCCGCAAGGCGATGCTGCAGGATATCGCGATCCTGACCGGCGGCCAGGCGATCTCTGAAGATCTCGGCATCAAGCTCGAGAACGTCACCATCAACATGCTTGGCCGCGCCAAGAAGGTGACGATCGACAAGGAGAACACCACGATCGTCAACGGCGCCGGCAAGAAGGCCGACATCGAGGCGCGCGTATCGCAGATCAAGGCGCAGATCGAGGAGACCACCTCGGACTACGACAAGGAGAAGCTGCAGGAGCGTCTGGCGAAGCTCGCCGGCGGTGTTGCGGTGATCCGCGTCGGCGGCGCCACCGAGATCGAGGTGAAGGAGCGCAAGGATCGCGTCGACGACGCGATGCACGCCACCCGCGCCGCGGTCGAGGAAGGCATTCTGCCGGGCGGCGGCGTCGCCCTGCTGCGCGCCACCGAGGCCCTCAAGAAGGTCCGTACCGGCAATGACGACCAGAAGACCGGCGTCGAGATCGTCCGCAAGGCGATCCAGGCCCCGGCCCGCCAGATCGCCCTCAACGCGGGCGAGGATGGCTCGGTCATCGTCGGCAAGATCCTCGAGAAGGATCAGTACGGCTACGGCTTCGACGCGCAGAACGGCGAATACGGGAACATGATGTCCAAGGGCATCATCGACCCGACGAAGGTCGTGCGTGCGGCGATCCAGAACGCGGCGTCGGTCGCGGGCCTCCTGATCACCACCGAGGCCATGGTTGCCGAGCTGCCGCAGAAGAAGGGCTCCGCTCCGTCCATGCCGGGCGGCATGGGCGGCGGGATGGACTTCTAAGTCCTTCGCTCAACGTAAAAATGCAGAGGCCCGGGAGAAATCCCGGGCCTTTTGCTTTTCTCTTTTTCGTCATGGCCGGGCTTGTCCCGGCCATCCACGTCTTGCTTTACTCAAACGAGAAAAGACGTGGATGCCCGGCACAAGGCCGGGCATGACGAAAGAAAACGGGTGGTTCAGGGGAGTTGCGTGGCCCAAAAAAGAAACGACCACCCGAAATGGCGCGCGTTCATCCGGCGTCGCCCTATCGAAAGTGGCCGTCGGGCGATCGGCAAGCCAATCGCCACTTGAGATGACCCTATAGATTCGGCATGACATGGATATGACGAAGCGC
>DATDMA010000251.1:0-3715 GCA_036519015.1 Pseudolabrys sp.
AATCCCGAGCACACCGCCTGGAGATCGAAAGCCGCGCCACGCGTGATGCCGAGCGCGGTCTGCACCGATACGGCCGTGGCGGGAAAGGTCTGGTCCGGCGTCGAGGTGCCGAGCACGATCAGATCGATCGAACTTGCATCCACATGCGCATTGGCGAGCGCCGCGCGCGCGGCATTGATGGCGAGGTCGGAGGTGAGCTCTCCGGGCGCCGCGATGTGGCGCTCACGGATGCCGGTGCGCTGCACAATCCACTCGTCGGTCGTCTCCACCGAACGGGCGAGTTCGTCGTTACTGAGAATTCGCGCGGGAAGATAACTGCCGCAGCCGAGAACCACCGAACGCAGAACGGTCACGAGGCCACTCCGCTCGCCACACGCGCGGTCGTGGCTGCCTTGATGTCTCGCGCCATCGATTGACCGATCTTGGCGAGCAGTTCGTATCGGACCATGTCGTAACCCATGTCGATGGCGGAGGCCATGCCCTCGGCATCGGCGCCACCGTGGCTCTTGATAACGATGCCGTTGAGCCCAAGGAAGACGCCGCCGTTCGATTTGCGCGGGTCCATCTTGTCGCGCAAGGCGCGGAACGCCTGCCGCGCCAGCAGATAGCCGAGCCGCGCCGCCCAGGTACGGTTCATCGCCGCACGGAGATATGTCGTGAGCTGCCGCGCGGTACCCTCGGCGGTCTTGAGCGCGATGTTGCCGGCGAAGCCTTCGGTGACGACGACGTCGACCACGCCCTTGCCGATATCGTCGCCCTCGACGAAGCCGTGATAGTCGAAATGCGGGAGGCCCGTTTCGCGCAGAATGCGGCCGGCCTCGCGCACCTGCTCGAGGCCCTTGACCTCTTCGACGCCGATATTGAGCAGGCCCACGGTCGGCCGCGGAATGTCGAACAGCACCCGCGCCATGGCGCTGCCCATCGCGGCCAGGTTGACCAAGTGGTGCTCGTCGGCGCCGATCGAGGCGCCCACATCGAGCACGACCGACTCGCCCTTGAGCGTGGGCCAGAGCGCGGCGATCGCCGGGCGCTCGATGCCCTCGATCATCTTCAGATTGAAGCGGGCCATGGCCATCAGCGCGCCGGTATTGCCGGCGGACACGGCGACATCGGCCTCGCCTTTCTTCACGGCATCGATGGCAAGCCACATCGACGATTTCCAGCGGCCATAGCGCAAGGCCTGGCTCGGCTTGTCGTCCATGCGGATGGCGACGTCGCTATGGATGACCTTGGCGTGCTCCTTGAGCCGCGGCAGGCCCTCGAGCAGCGGCGCGATCAGCGCGCTGTCGCCGAACAGGAGATATTCGATGTCGGGATGGCGGGTGAGAGAGATCTCCGCGCCCGGCAGGACGACAGACGCCCCGTGATCGCCCCCCATGGCGTCAATCGCGATGCGAACCTTATCGGCCATGGATCGACCTTGGCGGCGTTGAAAGGAGCGCCGGCGGCTCGGTCAGCGGGATTCTCTTCACGGCCGCGACCATAGCCGCTCGGCCGCCGCAAACAAGCCGGTTTTGGCCCACCCCCATACCTTCCCCACCGTTCACGTCTGGCCGCCACCCGGCCGCTTCTTGAGCGCCTCAAGGGCAGCAAAGGGATTGGCGGCGGCATCCTCAATCTTGGGCGCGGCGAATTCCGCATCCGGCTTGCGCGGATAGGGATCGATGCCGAGCACCAGAAATTCGATCGCGACCGCGCCGAGGTTGATCTTGCCGCCGATCAGCGGCTCGGGCGGATCGTTCTCGCCGGGAGATACGACCACCTCGCTGCCCGCGTGCTCCGCGCCCGCCGGTGGCGGGACGAACAGCAGGTCGACCACCTCGTCCACAAGCGTTTCCATCGGCTCGAGCGAGACCACACAGGTCTGCCCGACCAGAGCCGACACCCGCCCGGCGACATGCACACCCGCCCCCCGCCGCGTGAGATCGAACACGGCCGAAAGCCGCGGCACCTCGCGCACATTGACGAGTGTGGCGATCTGCGCCCGCGTCTCGGGCGGCGCCTCGATTTCCATGTGCAGACCGGTGTCGGGGATAGTGGCCGCCGTGACCGGTACGTTCCAGGGGTCTTTGTCCATTATGATCAATCTATTACCAGATGCACTTAAAGAGCTACAGCAGGAATTGCGGCGGGGTCCGGCAGGCGCAGCGCGCCAACAGCCACGGCAGCCACGTCCTGGGCCGCCACCTCACGTACCGCCTCGCGTATATAGGCCGCAAGCCGGCCCGCCGCAGCGGGCCCGGGCGGCGGGGCGCCGTAGATATTCCGGGCGACGGTCTCGATCAGCGCCTGGTCCCCATCCGATGCCAGCGCCGCCGCATAAGCCTGCGCGCGGCCGTAGAAGGCCTCCCCCCTGCGCCGCATTTCCTTGGGCACCTTGAGGTCGCTGATGCCGATTTCCCGCAGATTGCTATCCATGTCCTGGCAGAAATGGTCGAACAGCGCCTGCCCTGCCTGGCGATGCGCCGGATCCCGCATCAGGGGGTCGAGCACCAGGGCCAGGTGCAGCACGATCAGGTCGAAACGGCCGTTAACCGTATCCGGGACGCCGTAGTCCCGGTAAAAACACGGCAATCGCGCCTGCGCCACGATCATGCCATACAGGGTCGGAATGGTGTCGGGCTGCCGGTTCCGGCGGAATAGGGGAAAGATCATCGTGCGGGTTCGGGGGCTGATTGCGGCTCGCCGCCGGGTACATTAACGCCCGCGCCGATGGAAGACGTAAAATGAGGGTGCCGCAATTGGGGTTCAAGATCACTTACCGTCGCAAAAGCGGCGCGCGCTTCGTGCTCGCGCTGGCCGGCGCACTCGCATTGGCGAGCTGCGGCAGCATGACCGAAACGCTCCAGCGCGGCTACGTGCTGCCGGAGGGGGCGCTCGAACAGATTCCGATCGGCGCCACGCAGGAACAGGTGCTGATCGTGCTCGGCACGCCGTCGACCGTCGCCACGGTCAACGGCGAAGCGTTCTACTACATCTCGCAGAAGGCGCAGCGCAAAGCCGCCTTCTTGCCGCATGAGATCGTCGACCAGCGCGTGATCGCGGTCTATTTCGACAAGGACCGCCAGGTCACCCGGCTCGCCAACTACGGCATGAAGGACGGCAAGGTGTTCGACTTCCTGTCGCAGACCACGCCGACCGGCGGCGCCGAGCTCAGCTACCTGCGCAACATCTTCAAGAACATCGGCATCGGCATGAAGATGTGACAAAGTTTACGTCCCAATGAAAAGGGCCCGCGGATGATGCGGGCCCTTTGTTTTTGTGTGATGCGAATGCCCGCTTAGTGCGCCAGCACCGCCAGCAGCAGCAGCGCCACGATGTTGGTGATCTTGATCATCGGGTTCACCGCCGGGCCCGCCGTGTCCTTGTAGGGATCGCCGACGGTGTCGCCGGTCACCGCGGCCTTATGGGCGTCGGAGCCCTTGCCGCCGTAGTGGCCGTCCTCGATGTACTTCTTGGCGTTGTCCCAGGCGCCGCCGCCGGAGGTCATCGAGATCGCGACGAACAGGCCGTTCACGATGACGCCGAGCAACATGGCGCCGAGCGCCGAGAAGCCGGCCGACTTGCCGGCCGCACCACCGCCCGCGATCATATAGATCGCGAAATAGCAGACGATCGGCGACAGCACCGGCAGCAGCGACGGGATGATCATCTCCTTGATCGCCGCCTTCGTCAGCATGTCCACCGCGCGCCCGTAATCCGGCTTGCTGGTGCC
>DATDMA010000252.1:0-3706 GCA_036519015.1 Pseudolabrys sp.
GGCTTCGCCGCCGGCTTCACCATGCAGGTGGAGTTGCAGGACAACAGCCTCGACTTCACCAAGCTCGGCAATGTGGTCGACACGACGCTCGCCAACGCCGGGTCGCAGTCGGGCATCGGGCTGATACTGTCATCGTTCCGCGCCAACGTGCCGCAATATGCGATCGAGGTCGATCGCGTGAAGGCGCAGACCCTGCAGGTGACGGTCGACCAGATCTTCTCGGCGCTCGCCGGCTATCTCGGCTCGAGTTACGTCAACCAGTTCACCAAGTTCGGCCGCACGTTCCAGGTCTTTGTGCAGGCGGACTCGAACTTCCGCCTGCGCGTGGATGAGATCCGGCGGCTCTGGGTGCGCAATACGGCGGGCAACATGATCCCGCTCGGCACGGTGGTCGATATCAAGCCGGTGGTGGGGCCCTCGCTCATCAGCCTCTACAATCTCTATCCCTCCGCCAGCGTCATCGGCATGCCGGCGCGCGGCTACTCCAGCGGCCAGGCGATGCAGCTGATGGAGCAGATCGCGCAGAAGACCTTCCCGCCGCGTGTCGGCTTCGAATGGTCGGCGATGTCGTTCCAGGAGAAGCTGGTCGGCAATCAGATGTTTCTCGTCTTCGCCATGGCGCTGCTGCTCGTCTATCTGGTGCTCTGCGGACAATACGAGAGCTGGTACCGGCCGATCGCGGTCATCTTCGCCGTGCCGATCTCGCTGCTGGGGCCGGTCGGCACGCTGCTGGCGCTGCGCATCGACAACAATCTCTATACTCAAATCGGCATCGTGCTTCTGATCGCGCTGTCGGCGAAGAACGCCATCCTCATCGTCGAGTTCGCGCGCGAGCTGCGCGACGAGGGCAAGGGCTTGGCGGAGGCGGCGGTCGAGGCTGCGCGCGCCCGTTTCCGGCCGATCCTGATGACGTCCTTTGCCTTCATCCTCGGCGTGGTGCCGCTGGTGCTGGCGACCGGCGCCGGCGCCAATGCGCGTGCCTCGATCGGCATCACGGTGTTCACCGGCATGATCGCCTCGACCTGTCTGGCCGTGCTGTTCGTGCCGTCGTTCTTCGTGCTGGTGCAGGGCTTCGAGGAATGGCTGACCGCGCGAAAGGTCAAGCGTCTGAAGGCAGTGCCGGCCGAGTAGGGCGGGCGGTTCGGCGGCGTCCGCGTGCGCCGGAAAAGGCTTGGCCACATTCTGGTCGAACTCGGCGCGCTATGCTACAGAAGCCGCGGCAAATCATCCACATCACGAGCAATTTGGCCATTCAATCGCCGATGACACGCACCCGGCTCCGAATCCGACTCGCATCCACGATCTCCGCTGCCGCGCTTGCGGCGCTGCTGCTGGCGCCCGCCGCCATGGCGCAAGATCGCTCGGGCAACTTCCTCGACAATTTGTTCAACCGCGGCGACTCATCATCGTCGCCGGATGACAGTGGCCGCTCGGGGCCGCCGCCATCGTCATCGCCGCAGATGGCGCAATCCGATCCCGGCGATATGTCGGTGCGCATCGATCGCCTGGAAGGCGCGCTGCGCCAGCTCACCGGCACGATCGAGCAGCTCCAGTATCAGAACCAGCAGCTTCAGATGCAGATGAAGCGCATGCAGGACGATACGGAGTATCGCTTCCAGCAGATGGGCTCGCGCGGCGGCGGCGCTGCTCCGCCGGCTGCGCCGCAGTCCGGGCCCGGCGCCCCGATGAACACGCCGCCGCAGCAGGCGCCCGGCCGCCGCTCCGACGCGTTCGATCCCAATCGCGATTCAAACGCCCCGGGCGCGCCGCGCACGCTCAATCAGGAAGCCGGTATGCCCGCCGGCGGCCCAGTCATGTCGGATGCGCCGCCGGTCGGAGCACCCGGCGGCCGCGATGCCGGTGCGCCGCTCGATCTCAACACGCTCGCCGGCAATGGCGCCGCGTTGCCGCCGCCCGGAGCGAGTGCGCAGGCGAACGCGCCGATGGGCATGTCGCAGCAATCGCAATTGCCGCCGCCGCCGCCACGCAATCCGAGCGCGACCGGCGCGCAGCTCGCGACCTTGCCGCCGACGGCCAGGCCGCAGGACGAATACGATCTGGCCTATGGCTACGTGCTGCATAAGGACTACGCGCTTGCCGAGCAGGGCTTCCGCGACTTCCTGCGCAAATATCCGGACGAGCGGCTGGTGCCGGATGCGCAGTACTGGCTCGGCGAGAGCCTCTACCAGCAGCAGCGCTATCGCGACGCGGCCGAGTCCTTCCTCGCGGTCTCGACCAAATTTGAGCGCACCGGCAAGGCGCCCGATTCGCTGCTGCGTCTCGGCCAGTCGCTGGCCGCGCTGAACAAGAGGGATGCCGCCTGTGCCACGCTCGCCGAAGTCGGGCGCAAATATCCCAAGGCGTCCGCCGGCGTGAAGCGGGGCGTGACGCAGGAACAGAAGCGTGCGCACTGCTAGGGCGTGATCCCGAAAAGTGGGAACCGGTTTTCGGTCAAGATCATGCCCACTGCAAAAAAAGCTCTTCCCAGTATTGTCTCGGCCGCGGAGCTCGCGTTCCTTTTTTCCGATCTTGAAACCGTCCCGTCGCTGGTGCTCGCTGTGTCCGGCGGTCCGGACTCGACCGCGCTGATGCTGCTCGCCGCGCACTGGCGCGACACGCTCGCGCGCAAACCCGAGCTGATCGCGGTGACGGTCGATCACGGCCTGCGCAAGGAATCGAAAGCGGAGGCTGCGGCGGTCGGCAAGCTCGCGCGCACGCTCGGCATCTCGCATCGCACGGTGCGCTGGACCGGCAAGAAGCCTTCGACCGGCTTGCAACAGGCTGCGCGCGCGGCGCGCTACCGGTTGCTCGGGGAGGCGGCGCGTAAGGCGGGAGCTTCGCACATCCTCACCGCGCACACGCTCGACGACCAGGCGGAGACGGTGCTGATCCGCATGAGCCGCGGCAGCGGCATCGCCGGGCTGGGGGCGATGCAGCGGGTCACGTCCCTTGCCAACGGGGAGGGGACGGCCTTGCTGCTCCTCCGCCCCCTTCTCGACATCCCCAAGGCCCGCCTGGTCGCCACCCTGCTGGCGGCCGAGATCCCCTTCGCCGACGATCCTTCCAACCGCGACCCGCGGTTCACCCGGGCGCGGCTGCGCGCCCTGATGCCGGAGCTGGCGGAGGAGGGGCTCGACGCCCGTCGCCTGGCGTTGCTGGCGCAGCGGCTGAAGCGCGCGGATGCGGCGGTCGAGGCCTCCGTCGCCCGGGCGCGGACTGAGCTGTCCCTGGCCGGCGACCCGGATACCATCGCCTTCGACGCCAAAGGCTATGCCGGCCTGGCGGCCGAGGTTGGCCTGCGGCTCATCGGCTGCGCCGTGGCCGAGGCCGGCGACGAGGGGCCGGTCGAACTCGGCAAGCTGGAGGCGCTCAAGGAGGCCCTGGACGACGCGCAAAAGGCCCGCAACGGCCGCTTTCGCCGCAGCCTGGCTGGGGCGACTGTTACACTGGCGGGGCCGCGGATCGTGGTGGAACGGGCGCCGCCGCGCCGCAGCAAGACCTTAACCACACCCCGACGCGCCCGCGACGTTGCGGCCAAACCGCGCTAGAATATGTAGAATCGAGCCCTTTCCATGCGGCGGCGGGCTGCCTATGTTGCCATGACGTGAAGTCGCCACGAATTTTTGGGCATATATTAAGACAACAATGGCCGCGGCGCCCATGCGCGGCGGGTAAGGACGTCTGATGAACGCCAACCTTCGCAATT
>DATDMA010000253.1:0-10713 GCA_036519015.1 Pseudolabrys sp.
GTTCGGCACTGTTAAGTGGCCGAAGTCGGATATATCCGACTTCGGCTGCCCGTCGGGTGAGGGGTTAAAAAATTAGAGAGTCCTAGCCCCCTCACCCCCTCCCTCTCCCCAGCGGGGAGAGGGAGGGCGCAGTGCTCGCGGCACGCCCCCGCTTCAATCATGACTCACAACACCAAATTGATCGCCGGGTCGATCAGACGGGCACGGCCTCGGCCGCACGGCTTGATAGGCGCTTGTATTGCGATCAAACTGCTTCGGGCGCTGCGCCGCCGCTGTTTGCATCGCATCAATCAAGCTCCAATCGCAACGTGAGTTCCCCTGGCATGACCACACCGCGCACGATCAAGCTGTCGCCCGAAGACAATGTCGTCGTCGCCGTCGATCAGATTACGCCGGGCGCCGTCGCGGCCGATGTCACGGCGCGCGAGCGCGTGCCGCGCGGGCACAAGATGGCGATTGCGGGCATTCGTGAAGGCGAGCCGATCCGCAAATACGGTCAGATCATCGGCTTTGCGTCGAAGCCGATCGCGCCCGGAGACTGGGTGCACGAGCACAATGTCGCGCTGCATGATTTCGCGCGCGACTATCGCTTCGCCGAAGGCGCGAAGAACGACGAGTTGCTGCCGCCGGAGCTGCGCGCGACCTTCGAGGGCTACGTGCGGCCGAACGGCAAGACCGGCACGCGCAATTACATCGGCATCCTCACCTCGGTGAACTGCTCGGCCTCGGTGGCGAAGTTCATCGCCGAGGAGGTCAACCGCTCCGGCATGCTCGACGACTATCCCGGCATCGACGGCGCTGTGGCCTTCGTGCATGGCTCAGGCTGCGGCATGGCGGCCTATGGCGAAGGCTGGGACCTGCTGCGGCGCACGCAGTGGGGCTATGCCACGCATCCCAATCTCGGCGCGGCGCTGATGGTCGGGCTCGGCTGCGAGGTGTTCCAGATCGACCGCATGAAGGACGACTACGGCCTGGTCGAAGGCGACCACTTCCAGACCATGACGATCCAGGCCACCGGCGGCACGCGCAAGACCGTCGCGCAGGGGCTCGACCGCATCAAGGAGATGCTCCCCGTCGCCGCGCGGGCGAAACGCGAGACGCGGCCGGCGTCGGAGATCGTGCTGGCGTTGCAGTGCGGCGGCTCGGACGGCTATTCCGGCATCACCGCCAATCCGTCGCTCGGCGCGGCGGTCGATACGCTGGTCAAGCACGGCGGCACCGCCGTCCTGGCCGAGACGCCGGAGATCTACGGCGCCGAACACCTGCTGACGCGGCGCGCGGTCAACCGCGCGGTCGGCGAGAAGCTGGTCGAGCGCATCCGCTGGTGGGAGGACTACACCAAGCGCAACGGCGGCGAGATGAACAACAATCCCGCGCCCGGCAACAAGGCGGGCGGGCTGACCACGATCCTGGAGAAGTCATTGGGCGCGGCCGCCAAAGGCGGCAGCACCACACTGCGCGCGGTCTATGAATATGCCGAGCCGGTGAAGGAAAAGGGCTTCGTGTTCATGGACACGCCGGGCTACGATCCGGTCGGCGCCACCGGCCAAGTCGCCGGCGGCTGCAACATCATGTGCTTCACCACCGGCCGCGGTTCGGCGTTCGGCTGCAAGCCGTCGCCGTCGATCAAGCTCGCCACCAATAGCGACATGTACCGGCGCATGACCGACGACATGGACATCAATTGCGGCGACGTGCTCGACGGTGTGTCCATTCAGACGAAAGGCGAAGAGATCTTCGCCAAGGTGCTGACCGTCGCCTCCGGCGCGCATACCAAATCGGAGGACTTAGGGTACGGCGACCTGGAATTCGTGCCGTGGCAGATCGGCGCGGTGATGTAGGCGATACGATAAGGACTTCTTAAAGGCGCCCGCGCGAACGGCGCGACAGCCATGCGCGCCGCCCCGCCTCGCCCCGGATTCAATCGAATCCCGTCATGCTTTCGCCCCAGCGGGAGGTCCATATCGCCGCGGGGTGCGCATCGCCGGACATGTCTCAATGGCTCGTCGCGCGGCTGCCGCCTTCGCTTTGGCTGGTCTTTTGTGTGCCTCGATGACGCCCGCGCGAGCGGACGAAGCCCTCATCATCGACGGCAACCATCGCATCGGCGCCGACTCCATCAAAAGCTACTTCCAGGCGAGCGCGGGCGGACATTTCACCGACGCCGACGTCGATGCGGCGGTGAAGGCCATGTACGCCAGCGGCGAGTTCAGCGACGTGACGACCGCGCGCCAGGGCAGCGTCCTGCATGTGCATGTCGGCGAAAACCCGATCATCGCGCGCGTCGCCTTCGAGGGCAACAAGAAGATCACCGACAAGCAGGCAACATCGATGGTGCAGTCGCGGCAGGACGAGCCCCTGTCGCGGCCGGTGGTGCAGGAAGATGTGCAGAAGCTGATCGAGGCCTATTACCGCACCGGCCATTTCAACGTCACCATCGTGCCGAAGACGATCGCGGGAAAAGACGGCCGCGTCAGCCTGGTGTTTGACATCAAGGAAGGCGCGCGGACCGGCATCAAGCGCATCGAGTTCGCCGGAAACAAAGCGTTCACGGCGAACAAGCTCAAGGCGGTCGTCAAATCCGGCGAAACAAACTTCCTGAGCTTCCTGCTCGACAACGATTTCTACGATCCCGACAAGGTCGAGACCGACCGCGACCTGCTCAGGCGTTTCTACCGCGCGCACGGCTACCCCGACATGAGCGTCGTCGCGGCGGCGCCACATTTCGACGCCAGCAAGAAAGACCTCGTTCTCACCTTCACCCTCGACGAAGGGCCGCTTTACCACGTCGGCAAAGTGACGATCGACTCGGCTCTGCACGGGGTGGATGGCGCGCGGCTCAAGCCGCTGCTGCTCACGCGCGCCGGCGATGTCTACGATGGCGACGCGGTGGACAAAACCGTCGAAGACCTCTCGCTTGATCTCGCGCGCCACGGCCAACCTTTTGCCAGCGCCCACACCGATACCGCGCGCGATCCTGTCCGGCACGTCATCGATATCGACTACACCGTCGAGCAGGGCCAGCCTGCTTACGTCGAGCGAATCGATATCCACGGCAACACCAAGACGCAGGACAATGTCATCCGCCGCGAGATTCAGGTCGGCGAAGGCGACGCCTATAATCGCGCCCTGATCGAGGCGAGCGAGGCGCGTCTGAAGAAGCTCGGCTATTTCAAGACGGTGAAGTTCAGCAAGAAGCCCGGCTCGACGCCGGACCGCGTCGTGCTCGATGTCGACGTGGAGGAGCAGCAGACCGGCAATTTCCAGATCGGCGGCGGCTTTTCCGATACCGACGGCGTGGTCGGCAACGTCAGCGTGAGCGACAACAATTTTCTCGGCCGCGGCAACCTGGCCAAGATTTCGGTGACCTACGGACAGTACACAAAGTCCTTCGATGCCGCCTTCACCGAGCCTTACTTCCTCGACCAGCATATGTCGCTGGGCTTCGATCTGTCCGGCAAGCAGGCGGATTCGAACGAGTACCAATCCTACAACAGCAGCATCTACGGCGCGGCGATTACGGTCGGCACGCCGCTGACCGACACGCTGGCGCTGTCGTGGCGCTATTCGATTCAGAACCAGTCGCTGTCGCTCGATCCGAGCATGGGCGTGGCGTCGGTGCCGGTGCAGGAGGCGGCGGCGGCCGGCGCGCAGTGGGTGTCTTCGGTGGGCTCGGGCGTGACCTACGACACGCTCGACAACGAGCGCAGCCCGACCAAAGGAATGCGCATCGACGTCAACAACGACTTCGCGGGCCTTGGCGGCAACGTGAACTATATGCGCAACACCGACCAGTTCCGCTACTATACGCTGTTTCCCGACGACATCGTCGGCATGGCGAAAGCGCAGAGCGGCTACATTACGCCGTGGGGCGGCCAGTCGCTGCCGCTGATCGACGGCTTCTTTGGCGGTCCGCAGCTCGTGCGCGGCTTCGCGCCGAACGGGTTCGGCCCGCGCGACCTGACGCCCGGCACGACGATGGATAATATCGGTGGCAATGCCTACTGGGCGACGACGTATGAATTCCAGTCGCCCATTCCCTTCGTGCCGGAGTCGATCGGCCTGAAGGCTGCGGTGTTCGCCGATGCCGGCAGTCTCTGGAGCACCGGCGCGTCGAGCTACAGCCCCGCGCTCTCAAGCTCAATGATCGGCAATTCGAGTGTGATCCGTTCGTCGATCGGCGCCGGCCTGGTGTGGGATTCGATCCTCGGCCCGATCCGCATGGATTATGCCTACCCGATCAGCAAGGCGAGCTATGACGTCACTGAGCGGCTGCATTTCGGATATGGGATGTTTTAGCTAGCATCGCCACGAACTCGGCGCGCTCCCTCTCCCAACCGAACTCGGGTTCACCCGAGTTCGGCAGCATGACTTGGCCGAAGTCGGATATATCCGACTTCGGCTGGGGAGAGGGTTGGGGTGAGGGGGTCACGATCTCTCATAAATCCGATCCCCCTCACCCGGCGCACTTCGTGCGCCGACCTCTCCCCACAGGGGAGAGGTGAAGCAAGATCAATCCTGCGCCGTCCATAGACGCAGCGCGCCCGAGGAGACGGCGCCGCCGACCACACAAGGAATTCCGAACTCCACCTGGCCGACAACGGCGGCCCCGATGCAGCCGGCGGCGATGGCGCCCTCACCGATCTGTCCCCAGAAGCTCGCATCGCGCTTGGACGCCGGTCCTTTGGTCTTGAGCTCGTCGAGCGAAGCCAGCATCTCGCTGCGCACGTGCGAGACGTCGACATCGTCGGCGGCCTCGATCACCTCGTCGAGCACCGGCTTCACGTCCTTCGGCTCGGAGCTTCGCACCGTCTTGAGGGTCGCGAGCAGCACAGGATCGCGCGAGGCATTCTGCGCCAGTGTGTACTTCGCCATACCGCCGAGCGTGAGCTTCTGGAGGTCGTCGTGGTTCTTCGCCCACGGCAGCATGCTCATGATGTGCTGCAGGGACGTGCCGTCGCCGGTCGCATAGTAGAAGCCCCAGAACGTATCCAGGAGCTCCGGGGTCGGCGCCAGCACCACGGGCTTCGTCTTCGGCTTCGGCGTGAACAGCGATACTTTCGTCACGCGCTGGAACCAGTCCTGTTTCGCCTCCTCCAGCTTGAACTGCGCGAGCGTCGGCAGCTTGCCGGCGACATATTTCTGCAGCATCGGCTCGCGCGCGGTGACGCTGGGCGCGATGCGTTCGAGTTCGGCCCGCCATTGCGGAATGTCGGAATAGGCTATGGCGCGCACGATCAGCCATTGGTCTTCCGCCGGCAGCGGCAGCATCTTGTCCACCAGCGCGTCCGCTTTGGCGGGGTTATCCGCCAGCACGCCGGCGGCGAAGCCGAGATAGACGCCGGCGGACTCCGGATTGCGCAATTCGCCGAGGCCGCTCGCCTCATGGATCGCTGCGGCCGCGCGCATCGGATCCGGCTTGTCGCGATAATTGTTCATCCATTGCAGGATCGCGCCGGCGGAATAGAACGGCGTCGAGGCGGATGTCTTGGATCCGGATGCCTTCGACGACGACTTCGGCTTCGTCGGTATCTTGGCTGCCGGTGTCGTGGCCGATGAGTTGGCCGATAGAGCGGGCGTTATGCCGGGCGCTGGCGCCGCATGGCCCACAGATACGCTCAAAGACACGCTCGCAAGCAGCGCGCAGGCAACGGCGGGCAGGCCCCGACCAGACATCGGTCATCCTCCACTTCACGCGCCCTCGGCCGCGATATGGAGGAACGATGCGGGTGATTTGATGGGCAATAGACGGTGAAAATCCGGCGCGGGCATGGCGCGATGTCACGCATCTTAACGAAAAGAAAGACCCCTTATGATTCCGCGGGAAATCATATCACCGGCGAACCGAGGGATATAATCGGCGTATCCAACCTGTAACGATGCCCTTGGCAGACGCTACCTTGCGTTGTTTCGGCGCGGCGGCGCTGATATCACCGACGTGATCTGACACTGCCAAGGAAAGCGTCGGATCGACGCTGACTGCATAATGTCCGTCCGCAATGTCACGAGACGGCACCAAAACATAAGCTGGGGAGAAAATGCATGCTATCGTCTAAATTCGGGCCGGGAGCGATCCTGGCTCTTTCGTTCGCGCTTGGGCTTGCGCCCACCACGATAGATCGTGCCGGTGCGGCGGACCGTACCGTCATCCGAATCGGTGCGGTTGTCGATCAGACCGGCGGCAGTACATCGCCATTGTTTCGCGCGGCCGTCGAACTTGCCGGCAAGCAGATGAACGAGGCACTGGATCGCTCCGCCAGCACGACGAAGTTCGAAATCGTCTATGGCGATTCCAAGAGCATTCCGCCTTTCGCGCAGTCCGAAGCGTTGCGGCTGATCAATCAGGACCAGGTCAAGGCGATCGTGGCGGACAGCAGCGGCGTCGCCGTGGCTATCAATCGGCTCAACTACGATGCGAACAGCCCCGCGAAGCACAAGGTGCCGATCACCTGCTTCCAGTGCTCATCGGGATTCATCAACGACCCAAATGTGACCGAGTCCGATCTGCAGGTGCAGACTGCGGAGCGTGATCTCGATAACTGGCTGTATCGGGTCTTCTACGTGTCCAACTACGAGGCGGCCGCGCTGGCCCAGATCGCATTGCATCGCATCAATGTTGACGCGGGCAAGGAGGGCGCGCCGCTCAAGATCGGCATTTTCGCCGACGGCGGACACCGCGCGCTCGCTGCGGGCTTCCAGCCGATGCTCAGCCATTTCTACAAGAAGCCGTCCGTCACTGACATCACCTATTTCACGTCGCTCGACAAGCTACAGTCGGATTGGGACAAGGTGGTGAAACCGGTCGATGCGAACGGCAAGCCCGTCTCGCCTCCGGATCTCGTCATCGTCACGATGCTTCCGGAAGCTGCTGCGGCGGCGATCAGCGCCTACCACAAGGCGGGTTACAAGATTCCGATCTTGTCGAATAATAGTTTTCGCAGGAACTACATTCTGAAAAAGATCGCGGCGGAGGCGGAAGGTCTTGAAGGCAGTTCGGTGATGCTTGTGGACAAGAGTGCATCCGGCTCACTCTTCGAGACCGCATTCAAAAAGATGACCGGCGAGCCGCCGGAAATGACCTCATCCGGCGCCTACGACTCGACTGTCACGCTGATGCTTGCGGCACTCGTTGCGTCCAAGGACGCGAACAAGACCCGCGAGCTTACTCCGGACGATATCCGCAAGGCTCTCGGCGAGATCAATGTCGCGTCGGCGAAGAAAATCCGGCCCTCGGTGGCCGATTTTCGTGCGGCCATCAAGCTGATCGATGAAGGAAAGCCGATCAATTACGAGGGCGCCTACAGCCCGACCGATTGGAACAGCGTCGGCGATATCTTTCCGCCGCTGGTTCATTGGAAGGTCGAAAAAGGCCAGTTTAAGGAATACGAGCAGTACGACTGCGGCCCAAAGACAGCGTTCTGCCCGCGGAAGGGCTAGACAAGGGAAAAAGGCGAACCTTCGCACCCGCAAGCGCAGCAAACTGGCACGCGGTCTCGTCGGATTTCTCGACGAGACCGCGTCCCTGCGACGGATACCACCTGCGCAGGCCGGAGCCCCCGATAGGCCGGCTCTTTCGGAGTTATGGAGCTTTTCTGGGGTCTTGGCGCTCCCTAGGGGACTCGAACCCCTGTTTTCGCCGTGAGAGGGCGACGTCCTGGGCCGCTAGACGAAGGGAGCTTAGGCCAAGGCGCCCCAAATAGCCTCGATCCCGCCGCCATGCAAGCGCGGCGCGCGGCCACCGGGCGGCTCGAGCGCATATTTTGGGGTCGAAGCGGCGCTGTTCCGCCCGCCGGCAGCCTGCGCCCCTGCGGGGGGACAATAAAAAACAAATAGGAAACGCATAAAGGAACGGCCGGATGGAACGGCCGGAGCGGCGCGCTACTGACGCTGGCGCGACGCGAACAAATTTGTTCGCGACGATAAAAAAAGTGCCGTCTTGTCGGAAGCAGGCTTCCGCTCTTACGTCCCTCCTCACATTCAGGACCAGGGACTTACCACATGAGCGCAACACCCAAGATCGGCATCATCCTCAGCACGACTCGCCCGAACCGCTT
This sequence comes from Pseudolabrys sp., assembly GCA_036519015.1. Lineage (GTDB taxonomy): Bacteria > Pseudomonadota > Alphaproteobacteria > Rhizobiales > Xanthobacteraceae > Pseudolabrys. The sequence goes on from DATDMA010000253.1 coordinate 8,055, forward strand.
TGCCGACAAGGCGGCGCAATGGTTGTTGAAGCTCGCCAAGCAGCGCGATGGCGTCGCGTTCGAACTCGTCGATCTGCGCGATTATCCGATGCCGTTTTTCGAAGAGGTGGCCTCGCCGCTGTTTGCGCCGCCAAAAAACGAGGCGGCGCTGCGTTGGGCCCGCAAGATGGGCGAACTCGACGGCTATATCTTCGTCACGGCCGAGTACAATCACAGCATGCCGGCCGTGCTCAAGAACGCGCTCGACTACGCCTATGCCGAATATAACCGCAAGCCCGCGGCCTTCGTCGGTTATGGCGGCGTCGGCGCTGCGCGCGCCGTGGAGCAATTGCGTCTCGTGCTGGCGGAGCTGCAGGTCGCCACGCTCAAACATGCCGTTCATGTCGGCGGCAGCGAGTTCATCGCCATGTACCTGCAGGGCAAGACCTTCGCCGAATTCCCTTACCTCGATGACACGGTCAAGCCGATGCTGGACGAACTGGTCTGGTGGACGAACACGCTGAAGGCCGGCCGCGAGCACGTTAAGGCGGCCGCTTAAGCCTATCTCGCTAGTTTCGACGCTTGCTCCGCTTGTCCCCGCTTGCGCCGGGGACAAGCGGCTAATTCTATGGCCCCGGCGCCAGTCGGACGCTGCCGAGCGGCTTGAGCGTGTTGAGGTCGAAGCTGCGCAATTCGACCGCGCCGGCGACCTCCACCGTCAGCACCACGCGGCCCTCGCCGATCGCCGTGGAGAGAACCTTGGCGCCTGCGGGCAGGCTTGCGGCCGCTTCCGGCACCGGTGGCCCGGGCGGCACAGCCTGCGCGCTTCCCTGCCAGCGAAAAACACGATAGCCGATGACGGCGATGACCACCGCGAGCGCGATGAAGGTGGTCGCGCTCGCGATCATCATCAGCCGGCGCACTTTTGCGATCGCGGCGGCCGCCTCGGCATCGGGTGGTGTTTCGTCGGACATAGGAAGAGCCGGACCCTAAAGATGATGGAAAGCGCCACCGAGACAGTGACGGTTGCGGCGGACGAAGCCGGGGGACGGCTCGACCGCGTGCTGGCCGCGCGCATCCCGGCGCTGTCGCGTTCGCGCTTGAAGGCGCTGATCCTTGGCGGCCAAGTGAGCGTTCAAGTGACCGTTCAAGGCGCAATCGCGGCGCGCACAGTCCTTGATCCGGCGGCCTCCGTCAATTCCGGCGACACCATCACCGTCACGCTGCCGCCGCCGGAAGCGGCCAAGCCCGCGGGCGAGGATATTCCCCTGTCCATCGTCTACGAGGACGACGCGCTCATCGTTCTCGACAAGCCGAAGGGCCTGGTGGTGCATCCGGCCGCCGGCCACGCGACCGGCACGCTGGTGAACGCGCTGATCGCGCATTGCGGTGACAGCCTGTCCGGCATCGGCGGCGTCAAGCGGCCCGGCATCGTGCACCGGCTCGACAAGGACACCACCGGGCTCATGGTCGTGGCCAAGAATGACCGTGCCCATCGCGCGCTCAGCAAGCAGTTCGAGAACAAGAGCGAAGGCCCGATCGATCGCGGCTATCTCGCCTTCGTCTGGGGCGCGCTGGATCGGCCGCGCGGCACCATCGATGCGCCGCTCGACCGCCACCCGCATGCGCGCGACAAGCGCGCAGTGCGCGAGGGCGGCCGCGCGGCGATCACGCACTGGGAAGTGGTCGAGCGCTACACCGGCACGGACGGCAAGCCGGTCGCGAGCCTCGTCGCGTGCACTTTAGAGACCGGCCGCACGCATCAGATCCGTGTGCACCTCGCCCATATCGGGCACCCGATCATGGGCGACGAGACCTACTCGGGCGGCTTCAAGACCAAGGCCAGCCGGCTGCCGCCGGAGGCCCGCGCCGCCCTCGAGGGGCTTGGCCGGCAGGCGCTGCATGCCGAGCGGCTGGCGTTCGAGCATCCCGACACCGGCGAGCTGATGGAATTCGAAGCCCCCCTACCGGCGGATCTCGACGCGCTGCGCGCGGCGTTGCTGGCCAAGCCTCAGATAAGATGAGTGTTTTCGGCGGCCGCGTCCGAACTCTTGAAAAGCAAAGCCGGCCGCCTACATACGTCCAGCCTCCCCACCTATACTCATTTCTCCTGACGAACCCCGGAACGTCGGGCGCCTGCGTCTGTTTAATCCCCGTAACCAACGGGACGAGCCCGTTGGCCCAGGCGCACGCGGTCAAATAGATCAGCCTTTCCAAGGGTTTGGTTGGCTCTATCCGGGATGTAAAGCGCAACACACGGCGACGTGACTGGCGGAACTCTTCCAAACGCCAGGCGGGTCCAGTATGCTGCACTTGCGATCAAACATCTCGCGGTCGCGAAATGGATGCGCTGTCGGCTCGGGGAGCGACGGCGACAACCGCCTGCCGTAACCCGGGGGCAACTTGTAAGGAGGGCGCTATCATGGCCCGTACCGCCGCTATGCCGGCACTCAAGGCCGAATCCGGCCTTTCACACTACCTAGAAGAAATCCGCCGGTTCCCGATGCTGGAGCCGCAGCAAGAATACATGCTGGCACGCAGCTGGCGTGAGCACGGCGACCGTGAGGCCGCGCACCAACTCGTCACCAGCCATCTCCGCCTCGTCGCCAAGATCGCCATGGGCTATCGCGGCTACGGCCTGCCGATCTCCGAGGTCATCTCGGAAGGTAACGTGGGCCTG
>DATDMA010000254.1:0-2568 GCA_036519015.1 Pseudolabrys sp.
GGGAGGGTCGTCCGCCGAAGCGCACAGCGCGAAGGCGGACGGGGTGGGGGTAGCGGTGCCGCAGTCTCAGCGCCGCATCAGGGGCGAGGACGGCATGAGCGAGACCTTGCGTCGCGTGCAAACGCTCGTGCTCAGTGGCGACTTCCTCGTATCCGACCATGGCTATGAGGAGCTCAATGAGGATGGTATCCTCCCCAATGACGCGATCGAAGGAATTGTCACGGCGGTTGCAATCGAAGACTATCCGGATCGAATTCGCGGCCCGAGTGTTTTGACGTTGCAACACGACGCGGAGGGCCGCCCTATTCACGTCGTCTGGGCGATCCCGGCGGGCGAGCGCCGCCCCGCCGTGCTAGTCACAGCCTATCGACCCGACCCAGATGTCTGGGACGACGACTTTAAGCTACGGATACGGCCATGACGCGAAAGAGAACAAAACTCATTCACGAGGGTAAGTACGCCGCCGAAGTCTCGGTCGAGTTGATCGAGGACGACACCGCATGGTCCCCCTATCTAACTCCTGACGACGTTCGTAAGCTCGACACCGTTCGCCTCGCCCTTCGCCGCGGCGACATCGCCGAGGCGGCAAAGTATGGGCGTGTGTTCGAACTGACGCCCATCGCCGCGAAGTAATCTTTCATCACCCTCCCCCTTATCGGGAGGGCCGCGTCTTCTCCTCCTCGAGCACGTTCAGCCGGCGCACGGTCAACTCATCGACCTCCAATGCGCCGATGCGCACGCGCTTGACGGCGAGCCGGCCGATGGCCAGCCGTCCGATTGCCACGGCGCCAATGGCCACGGCGCCGAGCGCGAGCGCGCCGGCCGCCACGGCGAGCATGCTGATGGAGGGCGAGGCACGCTGCGTCGGGATGAGCTTGTCCGCCATGGGTCCCCTATCGGTCGTTGCTCTTGTCCGCGGCTTCCAGCAAATGCCGCACCGTGCCGCTGTCGACGGCGATCTTGAGGTCCGCGGCAAAGCCCGCCTGCAGCGTCGCGCCGCATTTAGATTTTTTTGAGAAGGCGACATACATCCCCGACGACACAAGCTCCTTGGGCAGGAACGCGACCTTGTCGGCGATGCCCAGCCGTCTGGCTTCATCGTGGCCCGGATAGAGCCCGATGATCATGTAATCGGCCTCACCGGCGAGCAGCGCCGCAAACGTCTTGTCGACGCCCGACGCGCGCGCCACGGTCAGTTCCTTCGCCATGAAGGCGTCGAACTTGTCGCCGTAGCTCTCGCCTGAATTGGTCACGCCTTTGCGGCCCTTGAGGTCGCTCCATTCAGCGTAAGCAAAGCCCGCGCCCTTGCGCACCACGATCGCCACCGGATCGGCCATGAAAGGCGGCGCGATGAAGTCGAGCGTGCGCGCCCGCTCGTCGGTCTTGTAGATGCCGAAGATCACGTCGGCCTCGCCGCTGCGCGCCGCCGCTTGCGCGCCCTCCCACGAGCCATAGTCTTTCGACACCACGTCCTTGACGCCCAGCATGGCGGCGATCCCCCGCACCAGAGCGGGCGCGGCGCCGACGATCTTGCCCTGCGCGGCCCAGGCGACCGGCGGATAGGACGGATGGCCGGTGATCACCAACGAAGTGCAAGCCTGTTGCGCTTGCGACGGCGCGACCGCGCCGACCAGCGATGCGGCTGCGAGCATCATCAAAGCCAAGGCCGGCACCGCGCGCCGCAACACCAGACGCTTGTTCATCACCACACTCCTGCACGCCCGCGACAAACGAAGCCGCGCCTCAACCATGCACGGTGGCTGCGCTCTCAGGGGAGTAGGTGCGTACGTTTGATGTGGCCTGCGACGAGACGCGATCTTCCTTCTCCCCGCGTGCGGGGAGAAGGTGGCTTCCGAGCGCGGCAAGCGCGCGGAAGCCGGACGAGGGGGCGTCTCGGCGAGTCTGAGCCTATCGGCACGCGGGGAGAGGTAAAACGGGGCACACCATGACCACAGACGACACCGACATCGCCGCCATCCGCGCCGTCATCGCCGCGCAATTCGAAAGCCTCTCCTGGTCCCCCGGAAAGCCCGCCGACTGGGATGCCTTCCGCGCCACCTTCTTCCCCGACACGACCTTCAGTCCCGCGGCGCGCCCTGCCCGGCGCCAGAGCGTCGAGCAATTCATCGCCCGCCTGCAGCAGCTCGAAGCCGACGGCAAACTCACGCACTTCCACGAGACCATGCTCGGCGCGACCATCCACGTCTACGGCACCGTCGCAGTCGCGCTGGCGGCCTGCGAGATGCTGGAGAACGAGACGGCCACGACGCGCGACATGAGCGCGTTCCTGTTCGTCAAGGACGATGGCACGTGGCGTGTTGCGGCGCAGGCGTGGGATTTGGAGACGGAGGAGAGGCCGGTGCCAAAGAACGGCATGTAAGCGGCCGAGTGACCTTCCATATCCCTCCCCTGCAAGGGGAGGGTCCGCGCGCGCATAGCGCGCGGGGGTGGGGTCAAATTTGCGAGCCCGGGTAGCGCTACTCCTCGTGCACGACGTTACCCTGACTGTCGAAGCAGGTTATTTGCGCCCCGCACACTCCGAAATTATCCCACCGCAACTGGCGAGCC
>DATDMA010000255.1:0-2375 GCA_036519015.1 Pseudolabrys sp.
CGTGATCAGGGGCGAGGGCACAAGGCAAATTAGAATCGGTTTCCACCTGCACCGTGGCATGGTGAATGCCGAAATCTTCCCTCAAACGGTGAGCTACCTGTATCAGATAGGCATCGCCCGGCTGGCCTGACGGAATCACCATGTGACATGTCAGCGCGATCTCAATCGTACTCATAGGCCAGATGTGCAGGTCATGCACCTGGGCGACGCCGGCACACTTCTCCAGGTAGCTCCGAACGACACCGGGGTCGATGTGAGGGGGCACGGCGCTCATCGACATCGCCATGCTATCGCGCAGGAGGCCCCAGGTACCCCAGATGATAACCGCGCTAATTACAAGGCTGGTCGCAGCGTCTAGCCAGGCCCAGCCGGTTAACAGGATGACGAGGCCAGCAACCACGACACCCATCGACACGGCTGCATCGGCTGCCATATGCAGGTACGCCCCCGCGAATGTTGAGATCGCCCTTGCTGCCCGAAGCGAAAAGCCACGCCGTGACGCCGTTTATGAAAATTCCGATGGCGGCCACCACCATCACCGTGATGCCGGCAACAGGCTCGGGGTGCAGAAGTCGTTGAACAGCTTCCCAGCTTATCGCACCCACCGCGACCAGCAAAAATACCGCGTTGAATAGTGCCGCCAGTATCGATGAGCCACGCAGCCCGTAAGTAAAGCGTGGCGACGGCGCACGCTTCGAGAGAATCACGGCAACCCAGGCCACCACCAGGCCGAGAACGTCGGATAGATTGTGACCGGCATCAGCCATCAGCGCCATCGAATTATTGGCATAGCCGAAGATACCTTCGATAATTATGAAAGCAGTATTGAGGCCGATGCCGATTGCGAAAGCGCGTCCGAAATTCGAAGGCGCATGCGGCGCGGGGACCGACGTCGATCCGGACCGAAAACGGCCAGTTGGCGACCTACATCTACGTCGACATCCGCGACCGCGACCTCGGCGGCTACGTCGCCGACGCGCAGCGCGCCGTCGATGTCAACGTCCAGTTTCCTCCCGGCTACTACGTGATGTGGAGCGACCAGTACGAATATCTGGAACGGGCCGCCGCGCGGCGGAAGATCGTCGTGCCGGTGACGCTGATCATTATCTTCCTGCTGCTATATCTGAACTTCCGCTCGATCGCCGAGACGATGATCGTCATGCTTTCGCTGCCGTTCGCGCTGGTCGGCGGGCTCTGGCTGATGTGGTGGCTCGGCTTCAACCTGTCCGTCGCCGCCGGCTTCATCGCGCTCGCGGGCGTCTCCGCCGAGACCGGCGTCGTGATGCTGATCTACCTCAATCACGCGCTGGCGGCCGTTAGGGCGCTGCGCGCCGCCGAGGGCCGGGTCCTGACCCGCGCCGACCTCTACGACGCCATCATGGAGGGCGCGGTCGAACGCGTGCGGCCGAAGATGATGACGGTAGTCGCCATCATGGCCGGCCTGCTGCCGATCATGTGGAGCACGGGCACCGGCTCCGAGATCATGCAGCGCATCGCCGTGCCGATGATCGGCGGCATGATATCCTCGACACTGTTGACGCTGATCGTGATCCCGGCGATCTTCGGGCTGGTGAAGGGCTTCCGGCTTTCGAAAGAAGATCGCTATGACGACAAAACTCCGCCGGGCGCGGCCGGGCCGATCGAACGATCGTCCCAGTTAGAGCCGGCCGAATGATCTGGCCTCCGAACTTTCCGGGAAGACGTCGCCGTTATTTGTGCTGCCAAACCTTGTAGGCCGAGATCAGCAGGATGACAGCGAGCAGCGGCAACAGCACCGCCGCTGGGTACCAGCCCCAGCAACTGGCCGCCGATGAAGGTGCCGACGATCGATCCCGCCGCCATCACCAGCAGGAATGTCTTATTCCGCCCGACGACCGCAAAGGCTCTGGTCGCGGGTGTAGCGCGTGAATCCGACCAGCATGGTCGGAAGGCTGACCGCGAGCGAGAGGCTTCCGGCGAGCTTGATATCGATGCCGAACAGCAGCACCAGTGTCGGTATCAGGAGCTCGCCGCCGACACCGAGCAGCGAGGCAACGACGCCGATGATGAAGCCGGCGACGACACCGGCCACTGCTTGGGCCGCGCCTGTCAGCAGGGTCGATCCCACCGTGGCGTCGCGCCCGAGGATTAGGACGATGGCGATCAGCACCAGCATGACGGCGATGACGTGGTAAAGGGTCTCGGACTTCAGGCGCGTCGCCCACGTTGCGCCCATCCATGCGCCGATCAGGCTGCCGGCCACCAGGTTGACGATGATCGGCCAGTTCGCGGCAACGTCGGCGAATGGCACTGCCTGCGTCCGGAACAGCAGCGCGGCGACCAGGCTCATGGTCTTGTTGAGGATCACCGCCTCGAGCGCGGGGAAGCGGAACATG
>DATDMA010000256.1:0-8563 GCA_036519015.1 Pseudolabrys sp.
TCGCTGTTCGCGATCACCTCGGCGGTCTGCAATGCCGGCACGGTGATCCAGACGCGCCGGCTGACGCAGAGCGAGACGACGTCGTCGATCGTCTTCTATTTCTCGCTGGTCTGCGCGATCGCCGGTGCGCTGACGCTGCCCTTCGCCTGGTACACGCCGACCGGCGCCGAGCTCGCCGGGCTGATCTCGCTCGGCATCCTCGGCGGCGTCGCGCATATTTTTCTCACCGAAAGCTATCGCTACGCGCCAGCCTCGGTGGTCGCGCCCTTCGACTATTCGTCGATGTTGTGGGCCTTGCTGTTCGGTTACTGGGTGTTCGGCGAACTGCCGGGTGCGCTGGTCTATCTCGGCGCGGCCATCGTCGCCGGCGCCGGCCTGTTCGTGATCTGGCGCGAGCGGGAGCTTGGCCTCAAGCGCGCGCGGGATGCCGAAGGCCCATCCGCGCCGGCGTGATTAAGCCGTGAACGCCTTGAAGGTGATGATGGTGTAGGTGTCCCTGATGCCGGGGATACAGTGCACCTTCTCATTGACGAAGTGGCCGATGTCGGTGCCGGCATCGACGTAGAACTTCACCAACAGATCGTAGTCGCCTGCGGTGGAATAGATTTCCGAGGCGATCTCGGCCTCGGCGAGCTGGTTGGCGACCTGGTAGGCCTTGCCGAGCTCGCATTTGATCTGGACGAAGAAGGGGGTCATCGGAAAAGCCTTTGCGGTGCCGTGCGGGAGGCGGCTGGTCGGGCTGCAATCCAGCAAAAAGGCGCTGCTCTGGCAAGGCAGCCGTTAGCTTGCTTTGGGCCCGGCTGCGGAATAGCTAAGACCAAGCAATCTCGTCGGCTGTCCGGCGTCTGCCGGGCTGAGAGGCCGCTTCCGAAGGCCAACCCAACGAACCTAATCCGGGTCATGCCGGCGGAGGGATGAGAGATGCACAGCCCGAAAGCATCCGCGCGCCGCGAAGGTGAGGTGAGGGGATGACCGCCATTGCCCTCACGATCGCCGGCTCCGACTCCGGCGGCGGCGCAGGCATCCAGGCCGACCTGAAGACCTTCGCCGCGCTCGGCGTCTATGGCGCGTCGGTCATCACCGCGCTCACGGCGCAGAACACGCGCGGTGTGACCGGCATCCATGATGTGCCGGCCGATTTCATCACAGCTCAGATCGACGCGGTGTTCTCAGACCTGGCGGTGAACGCCGTGAAGATCGGCATGCTGTCGCAGGTCGCAGCGATCGACGCCGCCGCTGGCGGCCTCGCACGTCACCACGCGACAAACATCGTGCTCGATCCGGTAATGGTCGCGACCTCGGGCGACCGGCTGCTGGCAAACGAAGCCATTGAAGCCTTGCGCACCAAGCTGATGCCGCGCGCCATGGTGGTCACACCCAATCTTCCCGAAGCCGCGGCGCTACTCGATCGTCCGCTCGCGCGCGACGAGGCCGAGATGGAATCCCAGGCGCGCGCGCTGCTCGCGTTCGGCGCACAGACGGTGCTGATCAAAGGCGGCCACGGCACGAGCGAGGAGAGCGTCGATCTGATCGTCGATGCAAACAGCGTCACACGCCTCGCCGCAAAACGGATCGTCACCAAGAACACGCACGGCACCGGCTGCACGCTGTCGTCGGCGATCGCGGCCGGGCTCGCCAAAGGCCTTACTCTGCATGACGCGGTCGGTCAGGCGAAAGACTATGTTACCGCGGCCATCGCGGCCGCCGATGCGCTTCAGGTCGGACACGGCCACGGGCCGCTGCATCATTTCCATAAGTTCTGGAGCGCGACATGACGACGCGTCGCCAGTTTCCACTTGCCGCAGGCGCGACTGCGCCCTGAGTCGCCCGGCGCCGCCGATCATTGTGCGGTGCGCAATTTCACCGTCCGTACCGCACTGCGGAATTCCATTCACGTGACGCAGCCATGCACCGCGGCGGGTGCGCTGGACGCTGCGATGCCGCGCGAGTCAAACTTCTCCCTTAGGGAGAAAACGCACATGACAAAAATGACGACTGAGACTCGCGATGGCATGCGCATCGATTGGGACGCTGCGATCGAGATGGATGACGCGGTGGTGCTGCGCGCCGACGTGTTCCGTCCTCTGAAAGAGGGCAAATATCCCGTCATCCTCAGCTATGGTCCTTATGCGAAGGGTCTGTCGTTCCAGGAAGGCTACAAAGGCCTTTGGGCCCGCCTGATCAAGGCGGCGCCGGAAGTGCTTGAGGGCTCGAGCAACAAGTACCAGAATTGGGAACTCGTCGATCCGGAGAAATGGGTTCCCGACGGCTATATCTGCGTGCGCGTTGATTCACGCGGCGCGGGCCGTTCGCCGGGCGAGCTTGATGTCTGGTCGGTGCGCGAGTCGCGTGACATTTATGAATGTGTCGAATGGGCGGGCACTCAAGACTGGAGCAATGGCAAAGTCGGCATCAATGGCATTTCCTATTATGCGATGAATCAATGGACCGCCGGCGTGCTCAAGCCGCCGCATCTCGCCGCGCTCTGCATTTGGGAAGGTTCGTCCGACTATTACCGCGAGCTGTGCCGCCACGGCGGCATCCTTAGTGATTTCCTCAATAGTTGGCATCCGCGCCAGGTGGCGAATGTGCAGCATGGCGTCGGCGCGCGTGGCGCCAAAAGCGTTGTGACCGACGAACTTGTCGCCGGACCGGAGACGCTGCCCGAAGAGGAACTCGCCAAGAAGCGTGCTGATACACCGGGCGAGCCCAAACGGCGTCGTCTCATCGACGACTATTACAATGACCGCACGCCCGATTATTCGCTCATCGAGACGCCGCTACTCTCGGCCGGCAACTGGGGCGGCATGGGGCTGCACACGCGCGGCAATTTCGAAGGATATTTGCGCGCGGGCTCCAAACAAAAATGGCTGGAAGTGCACGGGGATACCCACTTCACGCATTTCTACAGTAATTATGGCGAGGCGTTGCAGAAGCGCTTCTTCGGCCATTTTCTCAAAGGCGAAGACACGGGCTGGGCAAAGCAGCCGAGAGTCGCACTGAACATCCGTCATCCGAACGAAAAATTTGTCTTGCGCGATGAAAACGAATGGCCACTGGCGCGGACGCAATGGACGAAATATTTCCTCCAGCCTGATGGCGGTCTCGCGACCTATGCACCGAAGGCCGAAACCACGCTGATCTACGAGACGACGGGAGAGGGGCTCACCTTCCGTTTGCCGCCGATGCCGGCGCCGCTGGAGGTCACCGGCCCGGTCGCGGCGAAGCTATGGGTGTCGTCGGAGACGACCGATGCCGATCTCATCCTCGCGCTGCGATTGTTTGATCCTGCCGGCAAGGAGGTGACCTTCATCGGTTCCAACGATCCGCGCGTGCCGGTGGGGCTAGGCTGGCTGCGCGCGTCACACCGCAAGCTCGATCCGAAGAAGTCGCTGCCCTATCGGCCGTGGCACACCCACGACGAAGAGTGGCCCTTGAACCCAGGCGAGCCCGTGGAGATAGAGGTGGAGATCCTGCCGACCTCCATCGTGGTTCCGCCAGGCTATCAGCTCGCACTCAATGTTCGGGGCAGGGACTATGAAGTGGATGGCAGCGATATTGCGCTGCCGAACGCGCCTTATCCGATGAAGGGCGTCGGTCCCTTCCTCCATATCGATCCGGACGATCGGCCTGCATCGATCTTCGCGTGCCGCAACACTCTGCATTTTGCCGCCAACCGGCAGCCTTACCTCTTGTTGCCGGTCATTCCCGCAGCGTAGACTTCAAAGAAAAAATATAAGCAAGGGAGGAGCCCATGATATCGCGCGCCGTCGCGCTCGCATTGGCCGTGGCTGCCCTATTGGTTGCTGCCGGAACAAGTCACGCGGACGACTATCCAAGCCGCACCGTCACCATCATCGTGCCCTATCCAGCGGGTGGTCCTACCGACGAGCTGGCGCGTGTTCTCTCGCAGTATCTGACGAACAGCCTGAAACAAACTTTCGTCGTCGAGAACATTACCGGCGGCGGCACGATCATCGGCACGCACCGTGTCGTGCGCGCCGCCCCGGACGGCTACACGCTGCTCCTGCACAATCTGCAGATTTCCGCCAACGTTACGCTCTACAAGAAGCTGCCGTTTGACACGGAAAAGGATCTCGCCCCAGTTATCTTCGTCAATCAGAATCCGCTCGTGCTGGTTGGGCGCAAGTCGCTCGAGGCGAATTCGCTGCCGGAGCTATTGGCCTTGATGAAGACGAAGACGCTGAAGGCGGCGCTCCCCGGCTTCGGCGCAACCGGGCACCTCGCCACCGCGCTGGTGGCGCAGGAGGACAAAGCGAAGGTCGATATGATCCCCTATCGCGGCGCCGCGCCCGCCTTGCAGGATATCATGGGCGAGCACGTCGATGTGTTCTTCGCCACACCGCAGTCGGTGGTGCAGCAGCTGAAGGCAGGCAATATGAAAGCCTTCGGCATCACGTCGAAGGAGAAGTCGGCGCAGCTGCCGAACGTCGAAAGCTTCGTCTCGGTCTTGGGGCCGAAGCTCGAGATCGTGTACTGGCAGGCGCTGTTTGCTCCGGCCGGAACGCCCGACGCAATCATCCAGAAGCTCAACGCCGCGACGCGGCAGGCAATGGACGATCCGACCATCAACAAAAACTGGGCCGCCGAGGGCGTGAGCGGCTATCCGAAAGAGCAGCGCAGCGTCGATGCCGCGCGTGCGATCCTCAAGAGCGAGATCGCGCGCTGGGGTCAGGTAATCCGCGACAACAACATTCAGTTGGAGCAGTGACCCGCGGTCGCTCCGTTGTCATGCCCGGCCTTGTGCCGGGCATCCCGTTTAGGAAGGCACTGCATCCCTAATCGGGATGGCCGGGACGAGCCCGGCCATGAGAAGCCATCGAGCAGCGCAAGCGGCAACGCACCAGCTGCAGCCTCACCGCGCCGGCTTGAGCACCTGTTCGAGCCAATCCCACATATAGGCCGAGCAGATGCTCTGGTTGTCGATCTGACAGTGGTGATAGCCGCCTTCTTCGCGGGTGAATATCTTCATTGTCTTGGCCTTCGAGCCTACCGCGTCGAAGCATTTCTGCGCTTCGCTGAGCGGAATCTGCTCGTCGCCCTCGCCATGCAGCATCAGCAACGGGCACGCGATCTTCTGCACCGCGCCGTCGAGCTTGAACGGCTCCAGGCGCTTGATTGCGTCTTCCTGCGAGGTGGCGTTGAGAACCCACGAGATGTGCTGCGCAGCGACCGAGAGTGAGGGCGTATCAGCGCGCGCCAATCGCTCGAAGCGGTCCAGCCAGATTCTCTGGTAATCCCACTGCGCCCCCCAGGCGATACAGCAGGCATAGCGCTGCTCGAAGGCCGCCGCGCGCGGCGCGTAATAGCCGCCAAGGCTGATGGCCATCACGCCGATACGCTTGGGATCTACCTCGGGCCGTGACGCGAGATATTCGTAGACCGGCGTTGCGTAGTGCTCAGTATCATGCCGCAGATAGAGCTGGCGGAAGCGGATGGCTTCGCCGTTGCCGGGGCCGTCGACGATCAGGCAGGCGATGCCGCGCGCGACCAGATCGGCGACGCCTTTGAAGTATTGGATTTCCTTTGTCACATCGAGGCCGTCGAAGAACACCATGGCCGGGACCTTGCCGGAGGCGTTGGCCGGTTCGGCATGAACGTAGATGGCGGGCAGGGTGGTCGACCCATAGGGGATCTCGACATGCTCCAGCCGCGGCCGCTTGATGTATTTGGCGGCATCGCGCAGGCAATCGACGCCGCGCGTATATGCGTCGAGGCCTTCCTTGCCTTTCGGCTGCAGGAAGCGCTCACCGACGTGATAATAGGCGCTGGCGCGCTGCAGATACTGAGCCCCGCTCGCGGTGCGTCCATCGGCGATGCGCTCGCGGCCGCAGTCTTCGACCTTGCGAGCCTCGCGCGCCCATTCGCGGAACCAGGCATCGTCGTCGCCCACCTGCTTCCTCAGGCGCAGGCCGATGCGGTTGATCTCGCCGATCTCGGCGCCGCCCCAGGGGGCCATGTTCAGGCCGATCAGGAGACCGTGTGACCAGCGGTAGTTTTCCGGGAAATACGTGAAAGACAATTCTTCCTGCGTCTCGGTCATGCGAGCGCTCCACCATTACTCTTGCTTGTGAATTGTTGTGGTCGACGAGGCCTTGGAGCCTAACGCAGGTGGAGATGCTGAGGCACCTGCCCCTTGGGATTTCGTTAACTTTCTGTCCCCTAGCTGTTGCGCTTTTGCAACGTCGACCACCTAACGCACGCATAGCGCGAGAAGCTTGTTAAGGTTAACCCGCCTTTAAAAGGTTTCTGGCTACCTGGGACCTGCACGCATTTTCGCGGACGCGATTCTTCCGCGTTCGCCGGGGGGACCAATTAGTTCAGCCAATGCGGCAAAGTCCGGGTGGATCGTGTGATCGCCCGCTTGCAACAACGACCAGTAAGGGGCCGACCAATGATATCTAAAATGATCCGAACCGGCGTTTCTCTCGCCGCACTGATGATCGTGCCAATCGCCGCGCACGCGGCCGATCTGCCGCGCAGCTACAAGGCGCCCGCCTACGTAGCGCCGGCCTATGCCAACTGGACCGGCTTCTACGTCGGTCTCAACGTCGGCTACGGCTTCGGCAAGTCGGACTGGGATTTCGCGGCGGTCAGCCCGAGCCCGAAGGGCATCCTCGGCGGCATCACGCTCGGGTACAATTTCCAGACCGGCATGTGGCTGTGGGGCATCGAGGGCGACCTCGACTACTCCGGCATGAAGGGCAGCACTGATTGCTACCTCGGTACTTGCGAGACCAAGGACTCCTGGCTCGGCACGGCGCGTGGCCGCTTCGGCTATGCCGGCTGGAACAACTGGCTGCCCTATATCACCGGTGGCGCCGCCTTCGGCGACATCAAGGCGACATCGTCCTTCGGCGACGAGAGCAAGACAAAGATCGGCTGGACCGCCGGCGCCGGCGTCGAATACGCGATGTGGACCAATTGGAGCGTGAAGGCCGAATACCTTTACGTCGATCTTGGCTCGTTCGAATGCGGCATTTCATGCGGCCCCGTGGGCGACACCGTGAGCTTCAAGGCGAACGTCGTCCGCGCCGGCGTGAACTACCGCTTCTGATCGTCAACGCCGGCAACGGCGAAGATGCAAAGCCCCGGGCCATGCGCCCGGGGCTTTTTATTTGTGACGCGTGGATTCGCGCTATTAACAAATATTTAATGTGATATAATTCGCGCAGTCCCTAGCAGCTATCGGACGTCACAGCCTCGGCGGGTGCAAACACCTGCCGGGACACCTTCGTGTGTTGGCGATCCAATCGATTTCGCAGGAGGGACCCATGAAGCCCGTCAAGTCGAGCATGATCGCGGCATCCGCCGCAGCAATGACTGTTGTCAAAACGATTCTTGTCGCCGGGGTCCTTGAGGCCTTCGCACCCGCGACCGTCGAAGGACAACAGATCGAAAAGAAGGGCACCACGCCTTACGTGACGCACTTCATCTTCCGGCCGTTGCATAGCCTTGACGTCAGTAATCTCGGGACGGCGACCGTGCTGGAGGCGGTCGGGACCACCCAGAACATGAAGGGCGAGAAGATGCTCGACAAGATGTCGGCGCGTTGCGCGGCGCTGAAAGTCGATTCCGGCGAGAAGAAATACATCGACGGTGCCTGCGTGCTAGCCGACACCGACGGTGACAAGATCTTCTCGACCTTCGATACCCGCGATCTCGACAAGTCGCAGCCGAAGATGGATTGCGGCACGCATATCATCACCGGCGGCACCGGGAAGTACAAAGGGATTACTGGGAGTGAGCCGTTCGCGTGTATAGCGATGCCCGCATTGGCTGGCCCCGGCGACTATTTCGCGATGGACATCCCGCACAACACGGCCTGGGAGATCAAACAGTAGCAGCGGTAGTGCTTAGGTCGTGGACTCATTAACGCGCAGCCACAGCCGTATTGAGGCGAGCTGGACGAACGCGAGGTAGTTGGCCGCGAGCTTGTCGTAGCGTGTCGCGACCCGCCGACACCGCTTGATCCTATTGAAGAACTGCTCGACCAAATTCCCGAGCACGGTAGAGATGCGGGCTGAGCAGACCGGATCGTTGCGATTGCATCTTGGCGGGATGACCACGCATGAATCTTGCTGGTCAGTCCGCCGCGTGATCGTCCCATGGACTGTCGCCTGTTCCGCGCGATGCAGGCGGCCTGCTGATGCACACGGATAATAGACGTGTCGATCATCTGCACGGCTGGGTCATGCGTGACAACCGGGCCTTTGAAACAAGCCAGAGTACCCGAAGGATACTCCAAGTCCCCAGAAGCTTGATGGGTTGAAAGAGTGGCGGTTCGTCAGGTCGGGACGTCGACTCTCTGGCGCCTCCCGTTCCGTCATGTCTGCCATGTGCTGGCGAATTGTGCTTATTCAGCCTAAAACGAGGGCAATCAAGTCCGCGCTGATCAGCAATCGCGGCTTCTTCGGGATGAAACACACAGCGGGCACACGAGAACTGCGTGACCGATAGCAAATCCGACGGTATCGCGCCGGTTTCGTCTCGCGACCGAGTCGTGAGCCGCGAATCTAGCCGCACCCTGATTCTCATCGCC
>DATDMA010000257.1:0-4670 GCA_036519015.1 Pseudolabrys sp.
GTCCTTTGCGGGCAGGACCATAGCGCGGCGGAGCGGAGGAGGCTATCAGTGAGTGACGCGCCCCGCCTTCGCCCTTCGGGCTCCGGCGCGGCTCCTCAGGATGAGGTGCGGAGTGCCCGAACTTCCCGAAGTCGAAACCGTGCGCCGGGGGCTTGCCCCGGCGATGGAAGGCGAGCGCTTCAAGGCCGTCGAAGTCCGCCGCGGCGACCTGCGCTGGCCGCTGCCGAAGGACTTCGCCAAGCGGCTGGAAGGGCAGAAAGTCGAGGGCCTCGGCCGGCGCGCGAAGTACCTCACGGCGGATTTGTCGTCGGGCGAGGTGCTGCTGATGCATCTCGGCATGTCGGGCTCGTTCCGCGTCGGCAAGGACGCCAAGCCCGGGGTCTACTATCACGAGCGCTCCAAGAGCACGGCGCACGACCATATCGTGTTCCACATGTCGAACGGCGCCACGATCACGTTCAACGATCCGCGCCGCTTCGGCTCCATGAAGCTGGTGCGCCGTGACAAGTTGGACGACGAGCCGCTTTTGCGCGCGTTGGGACCCGAGCCGCTCGGCAATGAGTTCGATGCCGCCATGCTCGCGAAAGCATGCGCCGGCAAGAAGACCTCGCTCAAGGCCGCGCTCAGCGACCAGCGTGTCGTCGCGGGTCTCGGCAACATCTATGTCTGCGAGGCGCTGTTCCGCGCACGGCTGTCTCCCAAACGGCGCGCGTCGACCATTGCGGACCGCAACGGCAAGCCGAACGATCGTGCGGCGGCATTGGTCGATGCCATCAAGGCGGTGCTCAAGGATGCTATCCAGGCCGGCGGCTCGTCGTTGCGCGATCATCGCCGCGCCGATGGCTCGCTTGGCGACTTCCAGCACAGTTTTCTGGTCTATGACCGCGAAGGCCAGCCTTGCCCCGGCGATTGCAAGGGCACGGTGAAGCGCATCGTGCAGACGGGGCGTTCGACGTTCTATTGCCCGGGGTGTCAGAAGTAATCGACTCTGTCGTCACCGGCCTTGTGCCGGTGACCCCGCTTAGGAAGGCACTGCGTCCCTAAGCGAGATGGCCGGGACGAGCCCGGCCATGACAAGCATTTCCCAGTATGCGACCAATAAGAAAAATACTCAGGGAGAAACACGATGCCCAGACTGGGCCTCATCGCGCTCGCCTTTATCTGCACGCTCTCCGCCGCATCCGCCGGCGAATATCCCGACCATCCCATCCGCCTGATCGTCCCGCAGGCGGCCGGCAGCGCCACCGACACCACCGCGCGCATCCTCGGCGCCGAACTCGGCAGGGAACTGGGCCAGCAGGTCATCGTCGATGATCGCCCCGGCGGCGCGCTGACGATCGGCCTCGACCTGGTCGCGAAGTCGCCACCGGACGGCTACACGCTCGGCATGGGCCCGATCGGCGCGCTTGCCATCACGCGCCACATGGTGGCGAAGCTGCCCTACGACATCGAGCGCGACTTTCAGCCGATTGCGCTGGTCACGCGCGGCCATCTGCTGCTTGCGGTCTCGCCGCAATTGCCGGTCAGTTCAGTGCAGGAGTTGATCGCCTACGCCAAAGCGCATCCCGGCAAGCTCACCAATGCGTCGTCGAGCAACGGCTCGCCCGGCCATGTCGGCGGCGAACTGTTCAAGTTCATGACCGACACCAACATTGTGCACGTGCCTTATCGGGGCGGTTCGCTAGCCATCAACGATCTCATCGCTGGGCATGTCGATGTGATGTTCGAGAGTCTGCAATCGATCGCGCCCTTCGCGACCTCGGGCAGCGTGCGCGCGCTGGCGGTGAGCGGCGCCAAGCGCTCGCCGGCATTCCCCGACTTGCCGACCATTGCCGAAGCCGGCGTCCCCGGCTATGTCGCCGCCACTTGGACCGGAGTCATCGCGCCGGCGGGCGTGCCGCGCCCGATTGTCGACAAGCTCAATGCGGCGATCAACCGCGTGCTCGCGTCGGAGAGCTTCAAGGTGAAGTTCGCGAAGATCGGCGACGAGCCGGGAGGCGGGTCGCCGGAGGATTTCGCCGAGGTCATTCGCTCGGATTCGGCCAAATGGGCGGATGTCATCAAACGTTCCGGCGCGAAGCTGGAGTGACGTGGATTTCGCGCTACATTGTGCGATGAACAGTCAGGACAATGCCGGGATCAGCTTATGACCTACGAAAACATCATCGTCGAAACCAAAGGCCGTGTCGGCATCATCCGGCTCAATCGGCCGCAGGCGCTCAATGCGCTCAACAGGGCGCTCATTGCCGATCTCATCCAGGCGATGGCCGTGTTCGAGACCGACGACGGCATCGGCTGCATCTTGATCACAGGCAGCGAAAAGGCCTTCGCCGCCGGCGCCGACATCAAGGAGATGGCGGACAAGACTTTCATCGAAGCCTATCTCGGCAATTTCTGCGCCGACTGGGACGGCGCCGCGCGCGCGCGCAAGCCGATCGTCGCTGCGGTGTCGGGTTTCGCGCTGGGCGGTGGCTGCGAGCTCGCCATGCAATGCGATCTGATTATCGCCGCCGATACGGCGAAGTTCGGTCAGCCTGAGATCAAACTCGGCGTCATCCCCGGCATCGGCGGCACACAGCGGCTCACCCGCGCCGTCGGCAAGGCCAAAGCGATGGACCTCATCCTCACCGGCCGCATGATGGATGCGGCAGAGGCGGAAAGGTCCGGCCTCGTCGCGCGCGTCGTGCCGGCGGCGAGCCTGATGGATGAGGCGATGAAAGTCGCCGACACCATCGCGACCATGTCGCTGCCGTCGGTGCTTGCGGCCAAGGAGTCGGTCAATGCCGCGTTCGAGTCGTCATTGGCCGAAGGCGTGCGCTTCGAGCGGCGCATCTTCCATTCGCTCTTCGCCACCGACGATCAGAAGGAAGGCATGAAGGCCTTCGTCGAGAAGCGGAAGCCGGAGTGGAAGAATAAGTGAATCTCTGTCGTCCCGGGCGAGCGAAGCGAGGCCCGGGACCCATACGCCGTGTCCTATCGAGAGGATGCGGCGTATGGGTCCCCGCCTTCGCGGGGACGACAGAAATTACTTCCTCACGCAAATAATGCGCACGACCGCCGCCTTGGCATCGCCCATTTGCACTTGCACCGGCGCAACATTGTTGACGCTCAGGAAATCGCGGATCGTTGCAGCGCCGACGAGCCGCACCGGCGGTACGGTGAGTTCGGTGCTCGCCACCACCGCGTCGCGCATCGCCATCATGCCGAGCACGCGGCCTTGGCCGTCAAGCGCAACTGCGCCGGAAAATCCCGCCATCGGCACCGGCTGGCGCAATTCGATCGCGCTGCCGTCCAGGCGTGCCTTGATCTCGGTGAGCGGCTTTGTGTTGTCCTGCTCCTTCGGATCGGGGAGGCCGATCAGTGTGATGTCGTCTGATGTGGACGCATCCTGTGGCAACGCGAGAGGCGTGATCTTGGTCGGGCCATAGACGCGCAGCAGCGCCAGGCCGCTGCTCTTGTCATCCGCTACACGGTCGGCATCGCCGAGCCCGGCAGCGACGATGACCTGGCAGCCTTCGGTCAGCTTGCGGTCGGTGATGATGTGGCCGCGCTGGCTCACCACCAGCCCGTTGCCGTATTCGACCGACTTCGACAGCGCCGCGAAGGGCGCGCTGCGCTCGGGGAAGGGCGAGAAGGCGCTCGCCATCGCCACCATCACCGGCGCGACAATGGTCTCCATCGCCTGATCGAACAGCATGGTGAAGCCGCGCACCTCGCCGTCGCGCTGTGTCGCGCGCACGGAAAATCTCTTCAGGCCCTGGATGCCGCTGATGAAGAAGCTGTCGTCACGCAGCACGCTGTACTCGACCCGGCGCGTGCCCGGCTCTTTCTTCTCCTGTTCGAACAGCGCGGCAAGCTTGCTGTCCTTGATGCGAAAGGTCTCAACTTGCACCTCTCCATGCGCCGACGACCAGCGCGTGCCGCGCGCGCCATCGCGCGCCTGCGGCACCATCTTGGCCGGCAGGCCGATGCGCACGCCGGTGGCCGGGTCGGCCACCACGGTCCAGCCGAACTCCTGCTCGTGATCCTTGGCCGCGGCGACGAGGTTTGCGCGCTCGCCAGGCGTCAGTTCGCCGGTGACCTTGGACTTGATGCGCTTCTGGTAGTTCTTGATCGCGGTGAGCATCGGGTCTTCACCGCCGCTGGCACCGGTGTAATCACCGGACCAGAACAGCGCCGATTGGATCTTCAGCCGCTCGTCGAAGGATATGCCGGCGAACAGGTCCGGAGCGAGCGAGGGCGCGGGCGCAGCGGCTTCCGGTTTTGCAGGCGCGGTAGAAGCGATATCGGTCTTCGCGCCCTCGGGCCTGGACCTGGGGAGCGGCGCCTCGGACTTCACAGGCTCAGGAACCGCCGCCACCGGCCGCCGTGCAGCTTTCGGAAGCGGGACTGCCAACGGGAGGGCCGCGGTCTTCTCGCCGTCGGGCTTGTCGGCTGCGGGTTCGGATGAGACCTCCACCGGATCCGGGCGGCCGATGGCGAATTCCTGCGCGGCGACCGGGCTTGCGCCCAGTGCCAATAACAGGACCACCCATGACGACCTGCCCCGCATCGTCTTTTACGCCGCCCTAACCATATTTTGTAGCAACCTTAGCCTATGGGGGACGTGGCGCAAGAAGGCCAGTGTGACAGCGTGAATAGCGGACGCGCGGTCAAGAGGCTGGCGGAAA
>DATDMA010000258.1:0-9931 GCA_036519015.1 Pseudolabrys sp.
CATCCACTCGCAGCGCATCCTGATCGCGCTGACGCAGAAGGGCGTGGCGCGCGAGGACGCCTATCGCCTCGTGCAGCGCAACGCCATGAAGGTGTGGGGCGGCGAGAAGGATTTCCTCTCGCTGCTCAAGGGCGATCCGGACGTGCACGCCAAGCTGTCGGACGCAGAGCTCGAGGCCAACTTCAACCTCGACCACCACTTCAAGCACGTCGACACGATCTTTAGGCGCGTGTTCGGCGCATGATCCCGAAAAAGCCTGCCCCCGACACGATCGGGGGTGGGGACCGGTTTTCGGACAAGATCATACGCAACAAAAGAGTCCCCTAAAGCGATGCGCGACGCCACCAATGACTTTGACTTCCTGATCCTGCCCGGGCTCGGCAATTCGGGCGTCGACCACTGGCAATCTTATTGGTGTCTCTCGTTCCGCAATGCGACGCGCGTCTTGCAGGACGAATGGGACAGCCCGAAGCTTTCCGACTGGCTTACCAATCTCGATGCGGCGATCATGCGCGGCACACGGCCGGCGGTGCTGATCTGCCATAGCCTCTCCTGCTCGCTCGCCGCACATTGGGCTGCGCGTCAG
Organism: Pseudolabrys sp.; assembly: GCA_036519015.1. Taxonomy (GTDB): domain Bacteria; phylum Pseudomonadota; class Alphaproteobacteria; order Rhizobiales; family Xanthobacteraceae; genus Pseudolabrys. The sequence goes on from DATDMA010000258.1 coordinate 587, forward strand.
CAGAAAGGCCGCGTCGCCGCGGCCTTGCTCGTTGCGCCGTCGGATGTAGAGTCGCCGGCGCACACACCGGAGACGACGCGCAATTTCGGGCCGATCCCGCGCGTGCGCTTTCCGGTGCCGTCGCTGGTGGTGGCAAGCACCAATGACGACTACGTCACCGTCGCCCGCGCCGAGGCGTTCGCGCGGAGCTGGGGCGCGGATTTCTGCAATGCGGGCGAGCTCGGCCACATCAACTCGGCCTCGCGGCTGGGCTATTGGCCGCAAGGCCTGCTGATGCTCGGGCAGTTGCTGGCGCGCATCGGCTAGACCGACGGCGCCAGCGCTTTGCGCTTTGCGATCAGCGACGATGCCCACCGCCGCGCCAACCGCCGCCACGCCAGCCGCCGCCCCATCCCCCGCCCCAGCCGGGTCCCCAGCCATAGCCGTAACCGTAGCCGTAGCCATACACCGGCCCGGCATAGACCACCGGCGGCGCGTCGCCATAGACCGGCCCTTCGTCCGCCTGCGCGAGATAGGTGTTGTTGACGAAGCCCTGCCGGTCGCCGAAGGCCACGCGGCACCAGGCGCCGTTGCAGCTCAGCACATTCACGATCGCACCGGCCGGCACCGAGCCGACGGCGGCGAATTTGGTTCCAGGTCCGCTGCGCAGGTTGATATTGTTTGTGACAGCCGCCGGCGAGGCAACGGCCGCTGCGGCCGAGGCCAGAAACAGCCCCGCGGCCAGCGACAAAGACTTCAGATGCATGGCGTAAACTCGTTCGAATTTTCGTTTTCGCGCCCCGCTCCCCGATTAAACGGCTTGCAGCTGGCGACCCTGCGGCGGGCCGCGCGCGTCGAAAGTCGAATGGGCTTATTTGAACAACAGATAGTGAATCGGGTTTTCGGGGAGCAGCCAGTTGAAACCGGCCTCCGCGACCACCGACACGATATTGGCGGCCACGACCACGGTCAGCGCGGCGGCGGTCATACCGGTCAGCGGCCACGGCCGCAGCCGGCTTTTGGTCAGCCAGACCAGCCCGACCAGCATCAGCCCGCTGGCGGCGATCTGGGCGAGGAACGCGATCAAGCACCAGGTGTAGAGGTGCAGGCCGAATACGGGGTGCCCGAAGCCGGGATCGTTGGGCAGGATGTGCAGCATGACCTGCCGGGCGGAGGCCGCGGCGCCGACGAGCCCGGCGACAACGCCAATCCCGCCCGCGACCGCCACGTCACGCACCGTGACTTCCCCATCGCGCTGGCTGATCAGCACATAGAGTGGCGCAAGCGCGCACAGCATCAGGCCGATGCGTTGCATCACGCAGAGCGGACACGGCAGCTCGCCGGACGCAAACTGCACGACGAAGGCCAGGGCGAGCACCAGGATCAACACCCAGGCATTGACCGTCGCAGCCAGAAGATACAGGCGCGGCATCAGAAGCTCAAAGTGAGAGGCGTGGTCATGTCGCTGACCAGGAAGGCGACGACCAGCACGAGCGTCACCAGGAGCAGCGGCACCGCCGCGCGATGCCGGCGCCACATCGCGCCGAGGACGATCAGGATCGCAAGCATGAAGAGCGCATAGACCATGGCCGGACTCCCGCGTCGGTTTAGTCTAGCCGATTCCTCTCCCCGCACGCGCCGTTTCGACGCAAATTCGCTGAACGACGATGATACCAACCGCCACCCCAGCGAGGCCGCCTCGGGGCCCATTGTCACCCGCGAATACCCGTGTCTTAGATGTCTCTCCAATAGCCGACCCGCTCCAATGATTCTCAGATGCCCCTCACCGCACCGCTGACGATCCTGTTTTTCGATTCCGGCGTCGGCGGGCTTACGGTGTTCCGCGAGACGATCGCGGCGCGGCCCGACGCGCGCTACGTCTATGTCGCGGATGACGCCGGTTTCCCTTACAACAATCTCGCCGAGGACAAGCTCATCAGCCGCGTCACGCAGGTGATCGGCGATGCGATTGCGGCGCACGCGCCCGACCTCGTCGTGATCGCCTGCAACACCGCGTCCACCTTGGCGATGAAGGAATTGCGCGCACGCTTCACCGTGCCCTTCGTCGGCACCGTGCCGGCGATCAAGCCGGCCTGCGCTCAGTCGAAGAGCAAACGCATCGCCGTGCTTGGCACGCAAGCCACCGTGGGCCGTGAATACACCCGCGCGCTGATCCGTGAGTTCGCCAATGGCTGCGATGTCGTGCTGGTCGGCTCGCCGCGCCTCGCGGGCTTTGCCGAAGCCGAACTGGCGGGCAACCCCGTGCCCGATGCCGAGATCAAGGCCGAGATCGCGCCCTGCTTCGTCGACGGTGACGGCCGGCGCAGCGACACCGTCGTGCTCGCCTGCACCCATTATCCGCTGATCATCGGCCGCTTCCGCGCCAATGCGCCGTGGCCGGTGGACTGGCTCGATCCGGCGCCGGCGATCGCGCGCCGCGTCGTAGATCTCTTGCGCGACCGGCCGGCCGCCTCCGCGCCACCGCCGCCGCCGAAGATCGTCTTCACCTCCGGCAACGTGCCGTCGCCGACGCTCGCCACGGCGCTGGCGACGTTCGGATTTTAGAGCTTGGCGCTCGTACGACGTTTCCCGCTCGTCCCCGCGAAAGCGGCGACCCAGCACAAAATGGCTCTCTTCGTCACTGGATTCCTGCTTGCGCGGGAATGAGCGGAGCAAGTGGCAAAGCTCGAGAGTGCCTTAGCTTCCGAGCGCGTGCGCCAACAGCGGCTGAATCTCCCAGAAGCCGCGCCAGATCATGTCGGCCGCGACATAGAGGATGATGGCGAGTCCGACATAAGCGATCCAGCGGTGCTTGTTGAGCAGCCGCGCGATCAGGCTCGCCGCCAGGCCCATCAGAACGATCGACAGGCCGAGACCGAATACCAGCGCCGCCGGGTGGTCGCGGGCGGCGCCCGCGACAGCGAGCACGTTATCGAGCGACATGGACACGTCGGCGGCCACAATCTGCCACGCCGCCTGGGCAAAGGTCTTTTGCGGGACGTGGCATTCGCCGCCGCTCAGTGCCGCCTCGGCCTCCGCGCCATTCGGGCCGCGCAGCTCGCGCCACATCTTCCAGCACACCCACAGAAGCAGGATGCCGCCGGCGAACAGCAGCCCGACGATCGCCAGCAGTTCGATCGCGACAAAGGCGAAGGCGATGCGCAGCACCGTCGCGGCGAGAATGCCGACCAGGATGGCGCGGCCGCGTTGGTGTTTCGGCAGGCCCGCGGCTGCCAGGCCGATGATCACGGCATTGTCGCCCGCCAGCACCAGGTCGATGACGATGACCTGGAAGAAGGCCGTCAGAGCCTGCGGCGTCAGCAGATGGGAAATATCAATCATGGGCCTCGTCCTTCGACGACAACGGCCAGACGAATTCCAGCATGTGTTCGATCTCTCCAAGGATTGCCGCCGCGCAACCGATCAGCGTGAAAGCCCCGGCAAGGTCCCAGGCGCTCACGTCCTCGGCCCCGCGCGGGGGCGGACGGTACCAGGCGAGCAGGGCCATCAGGCCGGCAAAGGCCAGCGCCCAGAAGCCGAAGGCCGGCAGGACCACGGGTAGCGGCAACAACAGGCTCATGGTCAGCAGCGGCCCGATCACGGCCACCGCGAACAGCACCGTCATCGCGGACGGCCGCGACGAACGCCAGAATCGGCGCCAGCGGCGCATTGATGGATGATTATTGCGGTTCGGTCGGGTCATCAGGGGCCCTTGCTACGTATCAGTCCGACATCGCAGTCATTTGACTGCCAGAGGGGCCCGGTCTGATGGCGCCAGAATGCCCCGCAGTCCGCTGTCGGGCAAGCTCCGCCTCGTCGCACCCCCAAGGACTACCCCCCGGGCGCAAAGGGTTTGACAGGGGGCCCCATCCCCCCTAAAACCCGCGCGCCCCACGGTTTTTGCCGGATGGGGCGTTTCGCGACTCGTGGCTAGGCCTTGCGCTTTCGAGGCCTGACCTGTCGGTTCCGGGGAGACCCGGGACAGAGGAGAGCGCGGTTCCTCACCCCTAAAGACGCTAACAAACGCGAGGACGCGATGACCAAGCGCATGGAATCCAAGTACAAGATCGACCGCCGGATGGGCGAAAACATCTGGGGTCGGCCGAAGAGCCCGGTCAACCGGCGCGAATACGGCCCCGGCCAGCATGGCCAGCGCCGCAAGGGCAAGCTCTCTGACTACGGCGTGCAGCTCAAGGCCAAGCAGAAGCTGCGCTTCTATTACGGCAACATCTCCGAGAAGCAGTTCCGCGGCATCTATGACGAAGCCATCCGCATGAAGGGCGACTCGGGCGCCCACATGATCGGCCTGCTCGAGCGCCGCCTGGACGCCATCATCTTCCGCGCCAAGTTCGTACCGACCGTGTTCGCGGCGCGCCAGTTCATCAACCACGGCCACATCAAGGTGAACGGCAAGCGCGTGAATATCCCGAGCTACCGGGCCAAGGTTGGCGACGTCATCGAGATCAAGGAAAAGTCGAAGCAGATGAATCTGGTGCTGGAAGCGCAGGCTCTGTCCGAGCGCGACGTGCCCGACTACATCGAGGTCGATAGCGGCAAGATGACCGCCCAGCTCAGCCGCATCCCGGCCTTCTCCGATGTGCCCTATGCGGTGCAGATGAATCCGCACCTGGTGGTCGAATACTATTCGCGCTGACGCGTTCCGCGTTTCACAGCGACAAGACATCCAAATCCCCTGCCCTCAAGGCGGGGGATTTGTTATTTGAGGACGAGGCGGACGATCCCGCGCGCGTGAGAGGGGCGATCTCACATGACCAGCATCAATCGACGCACGTTGCTTGCCGCCACAGCCGCGACATTGGCCGCGCGCGGGCTGTCGGCCTTCGCGACCCCGGCGCCCGTGTCGTTCAAGCACGGCGCCTTTGAACTCACGATCGTAAGCGACGGCCATCTGGTGCTGCCGGTCGGCTTCCTCGCCCCCGAAGCGCCGGCGGAGGAATGGGCCGCGCTGCTCAAGGCATCCGGGGTCATGGGTCAGCAATTCGACGCACCGACCAACATCACCCTGATCCGCACCGCCAAGGATCTGATCCTCATCGACATGGGCTCCGGCGACCGCTTCATGCCGACCGCCGGCAAGCTATGGGACAACCTCAAAAGCGCCGGCATCGACAAGGGCCAAATCACCAAGGTGATCTTCACCCACGGCCATCCCGATCATCTCTGGGGCACGGTCGACGAACTCGACGATCTGGCGACGCCGGACGCGCGCTTCTTCGTCGCCGCGGCGGAATGGAATTTCTGGAATGGCGATGACGCGCTGCGCGGCCTGCCCGCCGAGCGCGCGGGCTTCGTCACCGGCGCGCGGCGCAATTACGCGGCGATCAAGGACAAGGTAACGATGTTCAAGCCGGGCGACGATATCGTCACCGGCATCAGGATCGTCAGCACGCCCGGCCACACGCAGGGCCATGTATCGCTCGCGCTTGACGGCGGCGATGGGCTGATCGTCGGCGGCGACGTTCTGACACACGAGCAGATCTCGTTCCAGCATCCGGAGTGGCGGCCGGTCGCCGACCATGTGCCGGAGCAGGCGGTCGAGACACGCCGCAAAATGCTCGACAGGCTCGCGGCCGACCGCTCGAAGCTGATCGGCTTCCACCTGCCCTATCCGGGCATCGGCATCGTCGAGAGAAAAGACAACGCCTATCGCTTCCTGCCGGTCTAGGCGCTTTACGCCGTCTGCGCGGCGAGAACGCCCTTGTCGGTGAGCGTCTGCTGCAATTCACCGGCCTGGAACATCTCGCGGATGATGTCGCAGCCGCCGACGAACTCGCCCTTCACGTAGAGCTGCGGAATGGTCGGCCAGTTCGAATAGGCCTTGATGCCGTTCCGGATTTCATCGGATTCCAGCACGTTGATGCCTTTGTAGCTCACGCCGAGGTGATCGAGGATCTGCACGACCTGGCCGGAGAAGCCACACTGCGGAAACTGCGGTGTGCCCTTCATGAACAGCACCACGTCGTTCGCCTTCACTTCATTGTCGATGAATTGCTCGATGCCCATGGATTCCATCCTGTTCGGCGGCAGGTGCCGCGTTATCTATGGCAGGCCTTGCGGCCACGCCGCCTCGCTTGACGATATATGTAACCCAGATTTCAACGCTACCCCAAGGGGCTGAGAAAATCCTTTTGAATCAGGGCCTTTGCGGGGAATAAAAGGTCCCCTCAACCTCGCATATGTCGTCCTGGTTGAGCCCGGAAACCTGGAGAATCGAGCGCGGCGGGTAAGGCCCGCCGGCCCAGACCTCCTCCTGGACCTTGTTCACCAGCGCGCGTAACCGAGCCATGTCAGTGACATAGACGGTCAGCCGCACACAGTCGGCAAGGCTCGCGCCCTCCGATTCCGCGATCAGCTTCATGTTCAGAAAAGCCCCGCGCACACGCGCTTCATCGCCCACGAGCAGCGTGTTGTTCACAGGATCGATACCGCGCATGCCGGCGATGTAGACGAAGTCTCCCGCCCGCGCACCGAGACTCCAGGTCCCGGTCGGCGCAATCGCGCCTTTAGGCGAAAGAAGGCGAACGCGAGGGCCCTCGGTCATTGCTGGTCCGGGGCTGCGGTTTGCAGGGCGAGCGCGTGCAGCACGCCGCCCATCTGCCCCTTGAGCGCCTGGTAGACGATCTGATGCTGCTGCACCCGTGACTTGCCCTTGAACGAGGCGGAAATCACCGTGGCGGCATAGTGGTCGCCGTCGCCGGCGAGATCGCGGATCGTCACCTGCGCGTCGGGAATGCTCGCCTTGATCAGGCGCTCGATTTCGCCCGCGTCCATTGCCATGTCGGGTACTCCTTGCGGCGGATCGCACCGCCGCCTTCCGAATCCGTACGCCTTCTAGGAGCAATTTGCGCCCAAATTTTTGCGGATGACAATATCCGCGCGGGGAATACCATCATCCCACAGGCGCGCGTTGAGGCGCTTATTTTGCGTCCGCGCGGCCCATCTAAGAAAGAACGGGGGGCTCCATGGACAAGGTGAGACATAAGGTTCTTCGGGCGTTTTGGCCATGTCTGGCAGTGCTTGCTGTTACAGCCGTAACGCAGCACGCCAGCGCGCAGGTCACCGCAGCGCAGCAGAGCGCCATCAAGGCCTCCTGCCGCTCGGACTTCATGGCGAAGTGCTCGGGCGTGACACCCGGCGGCAAGGATGCCCTTGCCTGCTTGCAGAAGAACGTCACCGGCTTGTCGCCCGCCTGTCAGACTGCAGTGAGCGCGACCCTGCCGCCGCCCGCCCCGGCTGCGGCCAAGCCGGCCGACGTCGCGCCACCGCCTGCCGCTCCCGCCGCGGCCCAAGCCCCGGCGCCGTCACCGGCCGCCGCGCCTGCCACCCCGCCGACCACACCGGCCGCGCCGCCCAAGGCCGCCATGGTCAAGCCGGCGAAACCGGCCGCGCCCGCGGCCGCCGTCGCGGCTCCCGCTGCGCCTACCCCGGCCCAGCAGAGCGCGATGAAGCAGGCCTGCCGCTCCGACTTCATGGCGAAGTGCTCGGGCGTCACGCCGGGCGGCAAGGACGCGCTTGCCTGCCTGCAACGAAACGTCGCGGGTCTGTCGCCCTCGTGCAAACAGGTCGTGAGCGCGACCATGGGTGCACCTGCTCCCGCAGCCGGAGCAGCGGTAGCGCCTGTGGCGGTGACGCCTGCCGCGCCTGCGCCAACTGCACCCAAGGCGCCGCTGGCGAATGCGGCCGTCATGTTGCGGGCCTGCAAGCTCGACCTGTTCCGCCACTGCCGTGGCGTGGAGCCCGGCGGCGGGCGTGAGCTTGCCTGCCTCGCCGCCAACGAGTCGGGGCTGACTATTCGCTGCAAGATGGCGATGAAGGTGACCTCGCCGCTGCGGTGATACGCAGCGGTGCAACGCGCTCGCTCTAGATTTCCCCGGCCATAGACGCGGGGCGCCAGGCGCGCCTGTCACGCGGCTGATTGTGCGGGGCGTCGGATCAGCGGACGCCGGAAGGCTTGCGCGCAGGCGACGCCGGCAAGCGCCAGTCCGCCGCCGATGAGATGAAAGACCCTGACAGGTTCTCCCAACATTGCGATTGCCGCTGCGGCCGTCAGCACAGGCAGGAGATTCATGAAAACGGCGCAGCGGTTCGGACCAAGTTTCTGGACTCCGCGTATCCAGAGGAACGGCAGCACCACGGACGCCAGTCCTCCCGCGTAACCGATGAGCGGCAGAGTTTGCGTGTTGAGCTGACGCAGCGGTGCTGACGTTGCCAGGAAGGCCGGGAACATGATGACCAGGGCGCAGAGCGCCTGCATATAGGTCGACTGCCATCCGGTGACCGGCAAATTCCAACGCTTCAGCAGCACGCCGTAAAGCGCGTATACGAACGCGGCCAATAGCATGAGCGCGTCGCCGGGATGAACGCCGTCGCGCAGCAGGATGGACAAGTCACCACCGCTGACGAGGTAGAGCAAGCCTGCGAAGGACAGCACGCCACCGCCGACTATTCCGACCGTAGGATCCTCGCCCAGCAGAACCGCGCTGAGTCCCACGGTCAGAAGCGGCGTGAGCGCCGTGAAAACGGCCATGTTGGTCGCCGTCGTCGTCTCCGCCGCCAGATAGGACAGGCATTGGAAGAGACACATCGCGAGAAAGCCGAGAATTGCGAATTGTCCGACATGGGGCCAGATCGCGGCTCTATTTTGCCAGGCGGGTCGCGCGACGAAGAGACTCATCAGAGCGACCGCAAGCAGCAGGCGATAAAAGGTGATCGCCTCGGGGCCGATCGTGTGCGCCGACAGGCGAGAGGCGATGACGTTTCCCGCCCAGAGAACGATGGCGAAGAACGGGTAGAGAAGAGCTGTTTTTTGTTTGAACATGGCACTGCGCGGTTCATTGGCGAAATGAGCCGCGATAGATAGGCGCCCAAGCGGACGCCTGTCGCACGCCAGAATGACCGCATCTAGCGAGATTGGGACATGCTCGACGACCTGGCCACCCGGCACCTCGACTACCACATGACCGCGCGGCCGATGGCGGCCATGGAAATCGACTACCCAAGTGGGGCATCGACCGGCGTCCATGCTCATCCCCGCGGTCAACTCCATTCCGCCATCGAGGGAGTCATGATCGTGCGCTCTGCGGCGGGAATTTGGGTGGTCCCGCCCAATCGAGCTGTCTGGGTCGTGGCCGGTCTCGACCACGAGGTCGGAATGCGCGGTGACGTCAAAATCCGCACCGTCTTCGTTGATCCGCGCGCCGCATCCCACCTGCCGCAGGCGAGCTGTGTCCTTGCTGTGTCTCCGTTCCTGCGGGAACTGATCGTTGCCGCGATGCGCGTCCCGCTCGACTACGAGCCCGAGACGCGCGACGAGCGATTGTTACGTCTGATGCTCGATGAATTGCG
>DATDMA010000259.1:0-2934 GCA_036519015.1 Pseudolabrys sp.
GCGGAAGCCAAGAAGCCGGCCACGGCCGCCAAGACGAAAAAGAGCGACGCGGAGTATGGCTCGTCGCGCGCCCGGCTCAGGCCGGGCGATCCACTCTCTGCCCTCCCCCGCCAAGGGGGAGGGTCATGGCGCCGGAGGGACCGGCGTTATTCCGGCTTGTCCGATTTGCCGCCGTCGGCGGGCTTCGCGTCGGCGGGCTTCGGGTCGGAGGCTTTTGCGTCGGAAGACTTGGCCTCGGAAGACTTGGCCTCGGAAGCCTTGGCGCCGGAGGTCTTGGCGTCGGTCTTCTTATCCCCAGACTTCTCCTCGGCCTTCGGCTTCTTCGCCGTACGGGCGCGTGCCGGCGCCGACGCCGGCGCACCTTGATCGACGCTCGTGAGATAGGCGGTGATGCTGGCGGCGACTTCCCGGCTGGCCGTATAGTGCTCTTGCAGGAAGCTCTCGAGGCCGGAGGGGCCGACGTTCTTGGCCAGGCCTCGCGGCGATTCATGGCAGATACCGCAATCGGAGGCGAAGAGCTGCGGCCCCGACTTGCCCTGATCGTAGTTGTCCTGGGCCGCGGCCGGGCCCGCGAAAATCAGCGCCAGAGTGGCCGCCGCCAACGCGAAGGCGCGGTTCGATATCGTCATTGTCCCAATGTCCTTTAAGGTCTTCGTGCGCCGGCCCCGTCCCATTGAGGCCCGGCGGCGCCCCCGGGCGGGGTTGATAGCGCATTATACTTCGCTTGTGACCCTCACCATAAATGCATGGCCGCCGCCCAGCATTGTGGCGTTGCTGAGGCCACGGAAGTTTGATTAAATACCTACAAACAATTCAGTACGCGACACGTTGGCGCAGGTTAGAGTTCCACCACGCGTGTCCGGACCACCAAACTATGGAGGCATCCGATGGACCGGTTGCTTCAGTTCCTGTTGGGTACCTACATCCGCCGGGGGACATTCAAAGTCACCACCCCGCGCGGCTATACCTTCACCGTCGGCGACGGAACTGGCACACCGGTCGCCGTGCGGCTGACCAGCAATCGCGCCGTCTGGGGCCTCATCTTCGACCCCGAGCTCAAGCTCGGCGAATCCTACATGGATGGAATTTTCGTCGTCGAGCAGGGCACGATCGCCGATGTGCTGGAGATCGCGCTTGGGCAGAAGAGCGAACTCCCGCAGTGGGCGCGTCCGCAATGGGTGCTGCGCTACATCGGCCGGCGGCTGGCGCAGTTCAATCCGCGCCCGCGCTCGCGCCGGAACGTCGCGCATCACTACGATCTCGACGGGCGGCTCTATTCCCTCTTCCTCGACGCCGACCGGCAATATAGCTGCGCCTACTTCGAAGACCCGGACCAATCGCTCGACGACGCGCAGCTTGCCAAGAAGCGGCATCTGGCGGCCAAGCTGAGGATGGAGCGCGGCACGTTCGGCAAAGGCATGCGTGTACTCGACATCGGGTGCGGCTGGGGCGGGCTCGGACTCTATCTCGCGGAGGTCGCCGGCGCCGACGTGACCGGCGTCACGCTCTCGCAGGAGCAGCACGCCATCGCCAACGAACGCGCGGCGGAAAAAGGACTGACCGATCGTGCCCGGTTCAAGCTCCAGGACTATCGCGACGTGCCGGGGCCGTTCGACCGCATCGTCTCGGTCGGCATGTTCGAGCATGTCGGCGTCGTTCACTTCGACACGTTCTTCAAGAAGAGCGCGCAGCTTCTCGCCGACGACGGCGTGATGGTGCTGCACTCGATCGGCCGCTCGGAAGGCCCGGGTATCACCAATCCCTGGATCAACAAATACATCTTCCCCGGCGGCTATATTCCCTCCGTCTCGGAGACAATGGCGGCCGTGGAACGCTCCGGCCTGCTCGTTTGCGACATCGAAATCCTGCGCCTGCATTACGCCGAAACGCTCAAGGCCTGGCGCGAACGCTTCCTCGCCCATCGCGAGGACGCCGAGCGCATTTACGACCAGCGCTTCGTGCGCATGTGGGAGTTCTATCTCGCGGCATCGGAAATGTCGTTCCGCGAGCAGAACGTGATGGTGTTCCAGATCCAGCTCACCAAGAAGCAGGGCGTGGTGCCGATCACGCGCGACTACATCACGCGCGAGGAGCAGCGCCTGCGCGCGGCCGAAAACAGGAGCATGCCACCGCTCCGACTCGCGGGCGAATAGGAAGCGGCCGCTATTGCCGACGTAGCGTCAAGCCTTACCAACGAGGCCTGACAAGTCTATTTTTTGTGCCGGTGATTTAGTGTGGAAAGCGGCGATCACTGCCACTGAGGCGTCGCTAAATCCCATCGACGGTGTAAAGCAATGGGAAACCAAAGTTTCGTCAAATTGACGGAACAAGGATTCCCATGGCCGCAATCGAATCAGTCGTCCGTAAGCAGGCGGATCAACCTGCTCAGCTCTATCGCTCTGCACCGCACAATATCGAGGCGGAGCAGGCGCTCTTGGGCGCGATCCTCGTCAACAACGAGGCGTTCTATCGCGTGTCCGACTTCCTGGAAGCCGAACACTTCTTCGAGCCGATCCATACGAAGATTTTCGGGCTCGCCCGCGACCTGATCCGCGCCGGCAAGCTCGCCACGCCTGTCACGCTGAAAACCTTCCTCGACGCCTCGATCGACATCGGCGGCATGACGGTGAGCCAATATCTCGCCCGCCTCGCCGCCGAAGCCACGACCATCATCAATGCGGAGGACTACGGTCGTACCGTCTACGACCTGTTCATCCGCCGCTCGTTGATCCTGCTTGGCGAGGACATGGTCAACGTCGCCTATGACGCGCCGGTGGACTTCTCCCCGCGCAACCAGATCGAGGACGCCGAGCGCAAGCTCTTCGATCTCGCCGAGAGCGGCCGTTACGACGGCGGCTTCCAGCGCTTTGCGCAGGCGATGACGACCGCCATCGACATGGCCGCGCATGCCTTCCAGCGCGACGGCAAATTGTC
>DATDMA010000260.1:0-2469 GCA_036519015.1 Pseudolabrys sp.
TGGCGCTACGAGGATTGCAGCACCGAAGTCGAGAGGAAGGTTCTCGACACATACGGCGACCTGCTGACGCGCACCGACCACAAAATCCGCATGGAGCAGCGTTTCTATGCCGACGACGTGGATGGCGGATTGCGCGCCGCCGAGCGCCTCGGCGGCAACGACATCTTGATCGCCCGCGCTCGGGCTGCGGTGATCAAGCGCGCCGGCAATGCCAAAACCCTCCTCGACGGCGTGCCCACTTCGGCACGGTCGGATCCGGGCTACATCTTCTCGCGCGCGCAGTGGCTGCGCAAAAACGACGACCCCGAGGAGGCCGCGCGGCTGATCCTGTCGGCGCGGACGGATGCGGATTCCGGCATCGACGCCGACCAGTGGTGGGTGGAGCGCCGGCTGGTGGTGCGCAAGCTGCTCGACGAAGGCGACGCGCACACTGCCTATCGCGTGGCGCGCGACGCCGTGCCGCCGATGAAGGCCAACTATCGCGTCGATCAGCTCTTCACGTCCGGCTGGGTCGCGCTCCGGTATCTGCACGATCCGGCGACGGCCGCGACCTATTTCGCGAAAATCACGCAGGGCACCGACAATCCGCACGCACTCTCGCGCGGCGGCTACTGGGAGGGCCGCGCCGCCGAGGCCATGGGCCAGCGCGCGCAGGCCAAGGCATTTTATGAAGCGGCCGCGCATCACAGCGCCACCTATTACGGCCAGCTCGCGCGCGCACGGCTCGGCCTCACCGATCTCGGTCTGCGCGGGCCGCCCGCTTTCACGGCGCAGGAGCGCCACGTACTCAGCAATCTCGAGATCGTGCGCGCGGTGGAGATGCTCTACACGCTCGACGAGCGCGACATGCTGGCCTCGATCTATGCCGAGCTTGGCGAAAGCGCGACCGATGTCGCCGGCATGGCCATGCTGGCGGAAGAAGCAGCCAAGCACGACGACGGTCGCGCCATGCTCCTGCTCGGCAAAGGCGGGCTCGGACGCGGCCTGCCGCTCGACTACTACGCCTATCCGGTGATCGGCCTGCCGCGCTATCAGCCGATCGCGCCGCCGATTGAGGCCGCCGTCACCTACTCCATCGCCCGCCAGGAAAGCCATTTCAACCAGAAGGTCGTCTCCATCGCCCAAGCCATGGGCCTGATGCAGGTGACGCCGGAGGCGGCGCAGGACACGGCCAAGCGCTACAAGGCGACCTTTAACCGCGGCCGGCTGCTCAGCGATCCAGCCTACAATATGCAGATGGGCGCGGCCGAACTCTCGATGCTGCTGACGACCTATAACGGCTCCTATCCGCTCACCTTCGCGGGCTACAATGCCGGGCGCGGCCGCGTGAAGCAGTGGATCGCCGCTTATGGCGATCCCCGCAGCCCTTCCGTCGATCCGGTCGATTGGGTCGAGCGCATCCCGATCGCGGAGACGCGCAATTATGTGCAGCGGATCATGGAAAACCTGCAGGTCTATCGCGCGCGCTTCGGCGGCAGCCACAGCGTGACGATCGAAGCCGACCTCAAGCGCGGCGGCGCGAACTGACGGCCCGCCGCAATGCAAGATACCGCCACGAGCATTTTCATCTCCGCCCCGGACGGCCTCAAGCTGCATGTGCGCTGCTATGGCCCGCGCAGCGCGGACAACCTCCCTGTGGTCTGCCTGCCGGGCCTGGCGCGCACCGCCGCCGATTTCGAAGCGCTCGCCACGGCGCTGGCGGGGGACGCGAAGAACCCCCGGCGTGTGATTGCGCTCGATTATCGCGGGCGCGGCCTCTCCGACTACGACCGCAATCCCGAGAACTACAACTTCCAGGTCGAGCTCGCCGACGTTCTGGCAGTGACGACCGCGCTCGAGTGCATGCCGGCCGTGTTCGTCGGCACCTCGCGCGGCGGCATTCTCGCGATGCTGCTCGCCGCCGTGCGGCCGACCGCGATTGCCGGCGTCGTGCTCAACGACATCGGGCCGGTGATCGAGCCCAAGGGCCTGATGCGCATCAAGGGCTATGTCGGCAAGTTGCCGCAGCCGCGCAGCTTCGAGGACGGCGCGGAGGTTCTGCGTCGTCTGTTCGACGCGCAATTTCCCAAGCTAACCGCCGCGGACTGGCTTACGGCGTCACACCGGACTTTCAAGGACGACAACGGCCGGCTGGTGCCGACCTACGACGTCAATCTCGCCAAGACCATGGAAGGCGTCGACCTCGAGCGGCCGCTGCCGCCGCTGTGGAAGGAGTTCGACGCTTTGCGCAATCGGCCGGTCATGGTGATCCGCGGCGCCCATTCGGACATTCTCTCCGCGGCCACCGTGGAGGCGATGCGCACACACCACCCTGCCCTTGAGACGATCGAAGTGCCGGACCAGGGCCATACGCCGCTGCTGGTGGAAGCCGACGTGATCGCGCGGATTGCGGATTTCGTGGCGCGGTGTGAGGGCGTCCGCACGGAGCACGCCGTATCGGCGTGATCGCTGTCCGCGTCTGAAGTCGTC
>DATDMA010000261.1:0-3665 GCA_036519015.1 Pseudolabrys sp.
TCCGCGTCGCGATATGGGAATGCTATGACTGCCAACGGATAGCTCAGCAGCATCCCGAGCGTGAGGATGATGCAGAGCTGAGCACAAGCCTCGGCTCCAAAGGAAATGATCGGATCGGGCCGCCATCGCCTGTAGAAATAGGCGATTGCGAGGCAGGCTGCGACGACGAGCATCGCATGTGATGCGCTCCTGACATCGCAAGCCAAACTGGCAAGTCGATAGCTTGCCCATGTCGCGATCATCATGAGCGCTGTCACGACCCAGATCGCGCGTACAGCCTTAACGGCTACATCTGCGTCCGGTGAGACTTTGCGAGACACAGTGGGGTCGTGCGGGCGGGTTTCAATCGGCAGACTGACCGCGGGCGGCATCGGGGCATTCCTCAAGTTCCCGCCGATTACAACCCGACCGTGCAAAGAAGATGTTAACAGACGACCCCGAGCGCCAAATTGCTTAATCGAGGTTTTACAAAACGATTACAAACCAAATCCATCCACCGTCAGCACAGCGGCGTCGTATAGGCGCCGAAAGCCTGCCCGACGAAGGCCGCGTTTGCTTTCAACTCCGCAGGCGACGCGAAGAAGATCATCACCAGCGGTACAGGCGAAAGCCCTATAGGGCCCTACTCCGGTGCCGTCCGCGCGTGCACCGGTTCTCGCGGTGCGGCACAACCCGTGATCCATTGTGCCTTCGTGTTCTAAGGCGAAATCTCCCAGCAACGCTCCGGCCTCTCCGCGGCACATCCATGATGCCGTCTCATCGAGGAGCAGACGATTGCCCCAGGATCCAACGGCATCACAGCGGTACCGGCTGCCCTCCCTCTCCGACAAAAGCGCGCTTGCGAGATTGGCTGCGATCGGCGCTGTGCTTCTCGTCATCGTAGCCTGCTTTGCCTACGTCGCCGGGTGGCTCTCGCCAGGCCGGCTCTCGCAGGCGCGGCTGATCGACAGGTTCGAGGAGGTGAACGGGGGCATCCATGCCGGCTTCCGGCGCAACCATGCCAAGGGCGTCTGCGTCACCGGCAGCTTCGAGAGCAACGGCAACGGCGTGCGCTTGTCCAAGGCAGCAGTCTTCGCGCCCAGCCGCGTGCCGGTCGTCGGTCGCTTCTCGCTCGCCGGCGGTCATCCGAGCATGCCCGATGGACCGACGGACGTGCGCGCCTTGGGGCTGAGTTTCAGGCCGCCCACCGGTGAAGAGTGGCGGACGGCGATGATCGATATTCCCGTTTTCATCGTCAAAGAGCCTGAAGCTTTCTA
The DNA here is from genome assembly GCA_036519015.1 of Pseudolabrys sp. Lineage (GTDB taxonomy): Bacteria > Pseudomonadota > Alphaproteobacteria > Rhizobiales > Xanthobacteraceae > Pseudolabrys. Next base: position 1,257 of record DATDMA010000261.1, read on the forward strand.
CGAGCAGCTGCTCGCGTCAAAGCCCGATCCGGCGACGGGAAAGCCGGACCCGGCGAAGATGGCAGCCTTCAGTGCCGCGCATCCTGAATTCGGGCCGGCCATAAAAATAATCATGAGCAGTCCATTTTCGTCCGGCTTCGCCAACGAGCGCTACAACGCCCTCATCGCCTTCCGGTTCGTCAATGCGGCCGGCATTGTAACGCCCGTGCGGTGGTCGATGGTTCCGACAGAACCATTCGCGCCGGAGACGGCTGAGCAGTCCAAGTCCACGGACAAGAACTACCTGTTCGACGACATGATCGCGCGTCTCGCGCGCGGGCCGCTGCAATGGCATCTGGTCGTCACGATCGGCCAGCCGGGCGACGTGACAGACGACGCAACAAAGCCCTGGCCCGCCGATCGCGCGACCGTCGATGTCGGGGTCCTCACGATCGACCGCGCCGAGACCGAAGCTCTCTATAATTGCCGCGACATCAATTTCGATCCGCTGGTGCTGCCCTCGGGCATCGAACCGTCCGACGACCCACTGCTGAGCACCAGATCGGCCGCCTATTCGGAATCCTTCAGACGGCGTGAGGGCGAGAAGAAGTCGCCGAGCGCAATCCAGGTCCCCGTCACCGGCAAGGGCTCATGACCATGACGCAGCCTCGGCCATTTCCGATTTTCTCACGCATCCTGCACTGGACAATGGCGGTCATGATCCTCGGCATGCTGTTCATCGGCATCGGCATGGTCAGCTCGGTTTCGGCCTATCGCAGTCTCATCGAGATCCATAAGCCATTGGGAGTTCTGGTCCTGATTCTGGTCGCGATCCGCCTCGTAAACCGGCTTCTCAATCCGCCGCCGCCTTTGCCCGAGGGAATGCCGCGCTGGCAGCGTGTCGCGGCGCACGGGTCGCACGTTTTGCTCTACGCGCTGATGTTCGCCGTGCCGCTCGTCGGCTGGGCGATGCTGTCGGCGGGGCGCTATCCCATCGTGCTCTATGGCTCGTTGCAATTGCCGCCGATCGCGCCGCAGGGCCCGATGCTCTTCGCCGTGCTGCGCGAGACGCACACTGTTTTGGCGCTTCTTCTCTTCGCAACATTCCTCGCACACTTGGGCGCGGCGCTGACGCATGCGCTGATCTTCCGGGACGATGTGGTCCCGAGCATGACGTCCTGGAAGCTGGCCAAGGAGATCGACGCCACCGGCAGCGACCCGCGAGGGCCTCGCAATCTTTAATCAGCGCATACTGGCTTTCTTATAACACGACCCGCCGCCTCTGCCGCGGACGCTTGCACGACACGCTTGTAACGACGAGAAATTGCATTGACTTCTGGCGCCCGAGTGCACGCGCTCTGAACCGCCAACGTATTTGGCGCAATAGGTGGCTGCGTTCGCAACGTTCATCGTGCCGATGAGCACGCTGGTGCCGAAAACTGCCGCTAGGGTCATCGAGCGAAGCATGACGTCCTCCCTTTTATTGATTGAGCTTTGGACATTTTACATCTGTCCATCTCGCTGCAGCCGTCCTTGTCGTTGGCTGCCAAGCGAAAGCACGCGCGGCAACCCCGTGGCTCGTCATCCGCGAGTCCGTGGTTCGGCGCTTAGTTCAGCTTAGAGGGGGACGCGATGAAGTTCGCCTCAGACATCGGGGCGACCATCGCAGAACAGACGCCAACGGGCTCACGCAAAACGTGCTCTTGCCCGTTTGTGTAGTCAACATTGGCGGCGGTAGCGGAATGCCAATCTGACGAATGTGATCATCGCCCAAAAAGGAAGAACGGCTGCTTATGGCCCTCTTCTAAGAACGCATGCGCACAGTGTATCGGGTCAGCGAACTGACTGCGTCACCGCCTCATGTCGATGCGAAACTTCAGCCAATCGCAGCGGCAAGCTTCTCGGCGCGCTGCAAATGATCCACGATCTTCGGCAGGGTCTGGCGCGCGAACTGCTTGAGGTCGGGATCGGTGCCGTTCTGGATCTCCTGTTCGAACAACGCCACATTTCCCTTCTGATACTCGACTTGGCCGATCACATAATTCCGATCGAACGCAGCGCCATGGTCCGCCTCAAGCGTGGACATCATCGAGTCATAAGCGCCGTGCAAAAGCGTGCTCGACGGAGTGATATTTTTCTTCTTCAGGATCACATTCAGCGCGTCGACGACCGGAATATGGGTCGTGACCATCAGATCGGCGTAACTGCGGATCGCCGCGCTCGTACCCTTCTTTTCGGCGAGCCGGCCGGAGTCGACCTGGAAGGGCGCGCCGAAGTTCGCTTGGCCGACAAAATTAAAATCGACGGCGCTGAGGGTCGCCGGCGCCTCTGGCGGAGCAGCGGTCTGTGCGATGGCGACGGCAGTTCCGGCCGATGACCAAAGCAGAGCGCAGGTTAAGCCAAGGCCGGCGATACGACGTGTTGCAGATG
>DATDMA010000262.1:0-3817 GCA_036519015.1 Pseudolabrys sp.
ATAAGGCGGTGACCGGCGAGCGGCCTTATGGCTGGTACACGGGGCGCAGCTCGGACAACAGCCTCAAGATTGTTCTGGAGGAGGGCGGCTTCCTCTATTCGTCGGATGCCTACGCCGACGATCTGCCCTACTGGGTGAACGGGCCGAAGAAGCCGCATCTCATCATTCCCTATTCGCTCGACGCCAACGACATGCGCTTCACCAACCCGCAGGGCTTTCCCAATGGCGAGGCGTTCTTCACCTATCTGCGGGACACCTTCGATTATCTTTATGCCGAAGGCGCGAGCGCGCCGAAGATGATGTCGGTGGGCCTGCACTGCCGGCTGGCCGGACGGCCCGGCCGCGCGGCCGGGCTCGCGCGTTTTCTCGATCACATCGCCACGCACGACAAGGTCTGGGTGGCGACGCGCCTCGACATCGCCAAACATTGGCACAAGGAGCACATGGGCCTCGCGAAGAGTGCGTGGACGGTGCGGTAGAGATTACTCCGCCGCTTCGCCCACCAGCGGCGCATAAATGCGGTCCGGCTTGAACGGCAGCGCATAGAACCGCACGCCAGTGGCGTCGCGGATCGCATTGCCGAGCGCGGGGGCCACGGGATTGTAGGGGCTCTCGCTCATCGACTTCGCACCATAAGGCCCGAGCGGATCGTGCGTATCCGCGAACAGCACCTCGGTGCGCGGAATGTCGCTGAAGGCGGGCAGGTGATAGGTGCGGAAGCTCGGCGTCGCGACGCGGCCTTGCGCATCGACCCCCACCTCCTCGAACAGAGCGGCGCCGAGCGCCTGCGCGACGCCGCCTTCGACCTGGGCGCGGCATTGCATTGGATTGATCACGCGACCGGCGTCGGCGGCCTGCACGCTGTAGAGGATGCGGAGCGCGCCGCTCTGGGGATGCACGGCGACGCGGATGCCGTGCACGTTGAAGGCCAGCGAGCGCGGGTTGCCGTTGGTTGATCCGGTGGCGGACAGCGCGACGCCGAGGCTCGCGGCAGCGCTGTGCAATTCGCTCAAAGGGATGCGCCGGCTGCCGCAGGTCACGGCATCGCCCGCGAGCGCGCAGGCGGCGCGGTCTGTCTGTGCGTAGTCGGAGGCGAAGGTGAGGATGCGCTCGCGCAAGGCTTCCGCCGCCAGTTGCGTGGCGCGCCCGGCGATCACCGTGCCGGTCGAGCCATAGGCACCGGTGTCATGACCGCCGTGGTCGGTATCGGATTGGCGGATGCGGATAGTGGCCGCCGTCGCTGCAAGCGCCGTCGCAGCGACTTGGGCATGCACGGTGGTGGTGCCATTGCCGAACTCGGCTGTGCCGACCGTCATGTCGTAGCCGCCATCGGCGGCGACCGAAATCTGCGTATCCGACAAATGCCCGCCGGGCGGCACCGTGGTGATCATGGTCAGCGCCACACCTTCGCCGACGAGCCAGTCGGGCGAGGGCGGCGCCTCGCCTCTGCCGCTCTTCATCGCCGCGTCGACGAGATCGAGACACTGGTCGAGCCCGTAGCTGCCGTAGACCACGTCGCTATGGACTTCGCCGGTCGAGAGCAAAGGATCGCCGGGCTTCACCGCGTTGCGGCGGCGGAATGCGAGCGCGTCCATGCCGATGGCGCGCGCGACCTCGTCCATGGTCTGCTCGACCGCGAAGTTCGCCTGCGGCAAACCGTAGCCGCGGAAGGCTCCGGCCGGCACCGTGTTTGTGTAGGCGGCGTAGCCGTCGACCTTTTTGTTGGCACAACGATAGACCGAGATGCTTTCGGAACACGCGTGCCGCAGCACCGGACCGCCGTGGTTGCCGTAAGCGCCGGTGTTGGAGACGACGTGCAACTCGATTGCCGTGAGGGTGCCGTCGCGCTTGACGCCGACCTTGACGCGCATGCGCATGGGATGGCGCGTGGTGGCGGCGACGAACTGCTCCTCGCGCGTGAATTCGAGCTTCACCGGGCGGCCGGTGCGCAGCGCCGCGAGCGCGACCACATCCTCGACCAGAAGTTCCTGCTTGGCGCCACAGCCGCCGCCGACGCGTTCGCAGAAGACGCGCACCTTGGCGGGATCGAGCGCGAAGATGCGCGCAAGCTCACGGCGGGTGAGGAACGGCACCTGCGTGCTGGAGCGAACATTGAGGCGGCCCTGATCATCGACCCAGCCGATGGCGCAGAGCGTCTCCAGATGCGCGTGCTGTACGCGCGGCACAAAATACGTGCCCTCGCGGATTTCGTCGGCCTCGGCGAAGCCGGCTTCGACGTCGCCGATGCCGCCATGCACCTCGGCGACGATGTTGCGTTGCGGATTGCCGATGCGCGACTCCGGGCCCTTGTTGTGGATGACCGGCGCGCCGTCGCGCATGGCAGCCTCGGGATCGAACACGGCGGGCAGAAGCTCATAGTCTACGACGAGCCTGCGGCAGCCTTCTTCCGCCGCCGCCTCGCTGTCGGCCACCACTGCGGCGACGCGCTGGCCGATGAAACGGACGATATTGTCGAGCACCAGCGTGTCGTCGGGGTCGCTCGTCCTGTTCTCATGCCGCGCCGAGGAGTAGTGCGTCGCCGGTGCGTCTTCGTAGGTGAAGATCGCCTGCACGCCGGGGACGCTAAGCGCCGCGGTCTTGTCGATCATGCGGATGCGCGCATGCGGATGCGGCGAGCGCAACAGCTTCATGTGCAGCAGGCCGTCGATCGCCACGTCGAGCGTGAAGCGCGCTTTGCCTGTGACGACGTCGGGACCGGCCGGCGCCGGCACGTTGTGGCCGCAGCCCGCGCTATCAGCGTCGCCAACATTGCGGCGGCCGGCGAGCGCGTCGTCGATGCTGCGATAGCCGGTGCAGCGGCAGATGTTTCCCTTTAGCGCCTGCGGTAGGTCCTGCCGTTGCGCCTGGTTGAGCGAGACCGCGGTCATGATCATGCCGGCGGTGCAGAAGCCGCACTGGAAGCCCTGCGCGTCGAGGAACGCGCGCTGCATCGGATGCAACTCGTTGCCGTTTGCGAGACCTTCGAGCGTGGTCACCTCGCGGTTCTCGGCGCGGAAGGCGGGCGTGATGCAGCTATGCACCGGCTCGCCGTCGACGAGCACCGTGCAGGCGCCGCAGTCGCCGGCGTCGCAGCCCTTCTTGACGCCAAACCAGCCGAGCGAGCGCAGAAAGGTGCGCAGGCATTGGCCTGCGGCCGGCTGTGCGGAGAATGTCTGTCCGTTGACCAGGAAGCTCATGCCGAGACCTCCGCGGCGAGTTCGGCACGGATCTCTTCGGCGAACAGTAGCGTCATGTGTTGCCGCCATGCTGGAAGGCCATGGACATCGTCGTAATAGGCGTCATGAGGGATCGTCTGCGCGATGCTGGCGCGCAGTGCGTCGGAGGAGGGCATGGTGTCGAAGGTGAGTTTGACCGGCCGCGGCGTCGAAGCGGTGACGGTCAGCGCGAAGCCGCCGCCGCGTGGTGCGCGCGTACCGATGAGCAGCGCCGCCGAACGGCCGAGCGGCGACAGCGAGATTTGCCGGAACGACGTGCGGCGGGTGAGCGCCGAAGCCGGCAGATCGATGGATCGCAGAAGCTCGCCGGGCGCGAGCACGTTGCGCTGCGGGCCGGTGACGAAGTCGGCGACCGGCACGCGGCGCTCGCTGTCGTCGGCGGCCCAGATGGTGCAGACGCCGTCGAGCGCGGCGGTGAGCGCGATCATCGGTCCCGCCGGCAGCGCCATGCAGAGAGTGCCGCCGACGGTCGCCATGTTCCAGATCTTGAACGAGGCGAGGAACGCGCGGCAGCACTGGTCGATGAGCGGGCTCGCGATCCACTCGACCGGCGCGGCGAACGCATCGATCTGTGCGATGGT
>DATDMA010000263.1:0-47386 GCA_036519015.1 Pseudolabrys sp.
GACGGTCGGCTTGCGCGAGATCCAGAGGTCCTGCATCACCGCCCACAGTTCCTCGCGCGTGAACTGGTCGAGCGCGCCGAAGGGCTCGTCGAGCATCAGCAGTTGCGGCTCGTGGATGAGCGCCCGGCAGAGCGACGCGCGTTGAAGCATGCCGCCCGAGAGCTGCCAGGGATATTTGTCGCTGAAGCCGGCAAGCCCGACCTGCGCCAGCAGCGCTTCCACGCGATCGCGAAACTCGGTCTTGCGCTTTCTGCGATAGTCCTGCCGGAACGGTGGCACGATCTTGAGCGGCAGCATCACGTTGTCGCGCAACGTGAGCCACGGCAGCATGGTCGGATTCTGGAACGCCATGCCGACGCGCACCGGCTCGGCGCCCACCTCGCGGCCGGCGATGAAGACATAACCGCTCGAGGCCTGGATCAGGCCTGCGACAAGCTTGAGGATCGTCGATTTGCCGCAACCGGAAGGACCGACCAGCGCGACGAAATCGCCTTTGTAGATTTTCAGATTCGTTTCCGTGAGCGCCGTTACCTTGCGGACATCCCGGCCGTAGCTGTGCGTGACGTCCTGCAACTGCACAAAGGCGTCGGCCGAGCGTGTCTCGGCCGCAGACTCGACTGCGGTCTTGGCAACAGGTGTTTCATTGAGACGGGCGTGCATCATGCGGACTGTTTCCGTGAACTGGGCCCGGCCGTTGTGACGGCTTGCATCGTTTTGTCGGCGTTGCGGATGACGGGCTGCGGCATCTCTTGGATCGCGTGGACAGAGCGGCCCCAGCCGCGCGTGCCGTCCACCAATGTGCGGTCGCGCATCACGAACCTGCCGCGCACCAGCGTATGCACGGGGAGGCCCTTCACGTTGCGGCCATGCCAAGGCGAAATCTTCGAGCGCGATTGCAGCTTGGCGTCGTCGATGGTCCAGGCGGCCTTGAGATCGACCAGCGCGAAATCGGCGTCGGCGCCGGCCTGGATGACGCCCTTACGCGGATAAAGGCCCCAGATCTTGGCCGGATTGGCGGCGCTCATGCGCACGTAGTCGGTGATGCTCATGCGGCCGGCATTCACCGCCGTCAGCATCAGCGGCATCTGCAATTCGACACCGGGGAAGCCGCAATCGACCGTCCAGATGTCGTTGCGGGTCTTCTCTTCGGGCGTATGCGGCGCGTGGTCGGTTGCGATGATGTCGATAGTGCCGTCGGCGAGCGCCGCCCAGATCGGCTCCTGATTGTACTTCTCACGCACCGGCGGATTGACGCGGATGACGCCCGCGAACTGCGCGTAGTCGTCGCTCGAGAGCATCAGGTAATGCGGGCAAGTTTCGCCGGTGATGTCGACGCCGCGCCCCTTGGCCTCGCGTAAGGGACGCAGTTCATCCGCTGATGAAATATGCAGGACATGGATGCGTGCGCCGGTCCACTCGGCCAGGATCGCCGCGCGGCTTACGGCTTCCACGGCGACGACGGCGGGGCGGGCAGCGAGATGGGCCAGCGGATCAGTGCGGCCCGCCTCGCGCAGCCGCGTTTCGCGCCGCTCCATAATCGAGTTCGTCTCGGCGTGCAGCGAGATGCGTTTGCCGGTCTTGGCGACCACCTCGAAGCCTTCGAGCATGGCGCCGGTCGAGGGCGACGGGATCTTCCCGAACGTATTGCCCATGTAGCACTTGAAGCCGATGACACCGCCGGCGACGAGGGCGGGGACATTCTCGATCGTGTCCTCGCCCAATAGCCCATAGAGTCCGAAATCGACATGGGCCTTGCTCGCGGCAATCGCGTGCTTGGCGGCGAGAATGTCGGCTGTGCCGGTCGGCGGGATCGTGTTCGGCATGTCGAACACGGTGGTGACGCCGCCGAAGGCAGCGGCGGCTGTGCCGCTGTCCCAGTCCTCCTTGTGCGGATAGCCGGGATCGCGGAAATGCACATGCACGTCGATGGCGCCGGGCAGCACATGCAGCCCGCGCGCATCGATCGTCTCGGCAGTCGCCGGCATGGCGCCGTCATCGCCGACGGCGATGATCTTCCCGTCACGAATGGCCACGCTGGCTTCGAAGGCGGAATCAGGCGTCACCACAGTGCCGCCGCGGATGACGAGATCGGCTGTGTCGGTCATGGCGGCGCTCACAACATGGCCCAGCCGCCATCGACCGGAAGGTCGACGCCGGTGATCTGGCGCGAGACATCGCTGGCGAGGAACAGACAGGCGTTAGCGACATCCTCGTCGCTGGTGACGCGCCGCATCGCGTATTCCGCCATGTGGCGCTCCATTGCCTGCTCGAGCGTGATGTCCAGCTTCTTGGCCATGTCGGTGCAGACCTTGTCGCGGAAGCGCGGGCCATCGACCATGCCGGGCGCGACGCAGTTGACGTTAATGTTGTGCGGACCGACCTCGAGCGCGAAGCTCTTGGTGATGCCGCGCAGCCCCCATTTCGACGCCGAATAGGCCATGCGGCCGGCGCGGCCGCGCATGCCGAACGTGCCGCCGACATTGACGATCTTGCCGTAGCGCTGGGCGATCATGGTTGGCAGCACGCTGCGCATGGTGTGAAAGCAGCCGTTCATGTTCAGCGTGACGATGGCGTCGAACTCCTCCGGCGTCGTCTCGACGCCGGTCTTGCCGATGGGGCCCGAGCCGCCGGCGATATTGATGAGAAAGTCGATGCGGTCGAACGCCGCCTTGGTCTGCTGTGCCACCCGGTCGCATTGCTTTGCGTCGGTGAGGTCGCAGCCGATCACGATGGTCTCCGCGCCGCCGGCGCGGGCGTCGGCAGCAACGGGTTCGATTGCATCCGTGTCGCGCCCAACCAATGCAAGACGCGTGCCTTGCATGGCGAACGCGCGGGTAATAGCCGCACCCATTCCCTTCGCGGGGCCGGTGATGATCCCGACCCGTCCTTTCAAGTGCATTTGCATGGCGGATGCCCCGGTCTAAGCTTTAGGCGATTGGTCAGAACAGCTTGTGCGGCAGGTCGGCCGCCGGCGGCAGGAAGGCCGGCGTGAAGATCTCGCTCACCTGTGGCGTGCGCGGCAACTTGTTCGCATCCACGAGGATGTCGATGGAGCGCTTCAGCCGGTCCGGGTCGACGGCGCCGAGCCCGATCTTGGCGATCTCCGGATGGTTCATCTCGTCCTTGATGGTGGCGTCGAAGCGGTCGCGCTCGACGGGAACCTTGATGAGTGGCTCGCGCTTGGCCACGGCCGCGACGGCGGCGTCGGGGTCCTTGAGGGCGTCGATGAGCCCCTTGTTGATCGCCGCGATCAGACCCTTCACGGCAGCCGGGTTTTCCTTCGCCAGCTTCTTGGAGACGATGATGGCGTTGGAATAGAGGTCCATGCCGTAGTCGCCGTAGTTGATGTAACGGATCTTGGAGTCGTCGACGCCGAGCAGCTTGGCCGAGAAGCGGATGGTGTTGACGTAGCCGAACACGCCGTCCACCTGGCCCTGCATGAGCATCTGCTCGCGCAGGTTCGGCTGCATGTTGGTGATATTGACCTTGGCGCAGTCGATCTTGGTGATCTTGCAGAAGGCGGGGAACAGCTTGAGCGCGCCGTCATTGGCCGCGCCGCCGAGCGTCTTACCCTCGAAGTCCTTCGGTGACTTGATCGGGCTGTCGGCCTTCACCGCGATGGTGAAAGGCGGGCGGTTGTACATCACATAAACAGCGAGCGGCGCGTCCTCCGGCTTCCTGGCCGCGAACTCGATGAGGGCATTGATGTCGCTGAAGGCGACGTCGTAGGTGCCGTTGGCGACGAGGGGGACGCCGGCGCCGGAGCCATTGCCCTGATCCATGATCACGTCCAGGCCGGCCGCTTTAAAGTAGCCGCGGTCCTCGGCGAGGAAGAACCAACCCTGAGGCCCCTGATACTTCCAGTTGAGAACCATCTTGAGCTTGGTCTGCGCCTCTGCGGGCGGTGCGGCGAAGCTGAAAAGTCCGATCACTGCGGCGAGCGCGAGTAGGCCGGTGCGGAACGGCGACGTCATCGGGAAGGCTCCTGGAGTGTTGCGGGTCCACGGCACGGGCCAAGGCTAGCGGGGGCCAGTGCTTCCTTCTGCCGCTGATTTCTTGCTAGAGTGATGCCGAAAAAGCCTCACTCACGCGGTAGCCCTGCCCGATGAAGCACTTGCGGATTTTTCGCTATGTCGACGAGGTCGCGCGCTGTGGATCGATCCGCAAGGCGGCCGAGCAGCTCAACGTCACCTCCTCGGCGGTGAATCGCCGGATCATGGACCTGGAGGAGGAGCTTGGCGCCCAATTGTTCGAGCGACGCCCGCGCGGCGTGCGCCTCACTGCGGCGGGCGAGGTTTTCGTCGGCTTCCTGCGCCAGCAGGACAGCGACGTCGAACGCATGAAATCGCAGATCGAGGAGCTCAAGGGCCTGCGCCGCGGCACCGTCCGCATCGCCTGCAGTCAGGCTTTGGCGATCGAATTCCTGCCGCGGCAGATCGCGGAGTTCCGCAAGCGCTACTCCCTGGTCAATTTCGACGTCCAGGTGCTCGACCACGAGCATGCGATGGAGGCGCTCGCATCCTACGCGGTCGATCTCGTGCTGGTCTTCCGGCCGCCGTTCCTCGCCAATTTCCAGCCGCTGATGGTCGTCGAGCAGCGCCTGGCCGCCATCATGGGCGCACAGCACCCGCTGGCGGAGAAGCGAACACTGCGTCTGAGCGATTGCACGCGCTATCCGGTTGCGCTTGCCAAGCGCGGTTTCGGCGGACGGCAATTGATCGACGACTTCTGCGCCCGCACCGGTCTTCGTTTCCAGATCGCCGCCGAGTCGAATTCGTTCGAACTCCTGCGGGCGCTCGTCACCTATGGTGACGTCATCTCATTCCAGATCAGGATCGGCGCGCCCGCGAGCGGCAACAAGCTCGGGATCGTCACGCGCGACATCGACGACCGCGACCTGGCGCGCGACCGGCTGGTGCTCGGCCAGTTGCGCGGGCGCACGCTGCCCATCCCGGCCGCGGTTTTTGCGGAGCGGCTCGCGCGCTCGCTCGAGGGCACGCGCAAGGCGTCGGCGTCCTCCAAGGTCGCGTGAACCGCGCCGAACGCGCGGCGCATTTGAATTGCCAAGGGACGCCGAGGGGCGCAAATTCCGCGCGCTTCACCCGAGTCGCATGCGGGCCTGCCGTCGTGAACGTCCCTGTCCAGCGTATCTCCGTTCCCGCCATTTTCTTGGTCTTCTTCCGCATCGGGCTGTTCAGTTTCGGCGGCGGGCTTTCCGGCTGGGTCTATCGCGACGTGGTCGTGCTGCGCGGCTGGTTGACCGAGGACGAGTTCCTGTCCGGCATGGCGGTGAGCCAGATCCTGCCCGGCGCCAACATCGCTAATCTCGCGGTCTATATCGGCCAGAAGCTGATCGGGCCGGTCGGCGTCGCCGCTGCGCTGCTCGGCCTATTCTCCGGCCCCTTCTTCGCGGTGATCGCGCTGGCCAGCGGCTATCACATCGTCAAGACGCTGCCCTTCGCGGATGCCGCGCTCGACGGCGTCGCTGCGGCGGCGATCGGCCTGCTCCTGATGGTTGTCGCCAAGAGCGCGCAACGCGCCGCACGGCACCTCGCGACGCTCGCCGCGTTCGTCGCCACGTTCGTGGCTGTTGCGGTGCTGCACTGGCCGTTGCTGATGGTCGTCGTCGTCGTGGGTTCGCTATCCGTGTGGGCCGCGTGGATGAGGCACAGAGCCGATGCGTGATGACTTGCCCTTGGCGCTCGTGATCGTCTTCGTGCCGTTCTCGCTGGCCTCGATCGGCGGCGGCACCAGCATCATCGCCGGCATCCAGCATCAAGCCGTCGACGTGCACCATTGGGTCACCGCGCGTGAGTTCGTCGACTTTTTCGCCATATCGCGCGCCGCGCCCGGCCCGGGATCGATGCTGACGACGCTGATCGGCTATCACGTCTGGGGCTGGACCGGCGCGCTGATCGCGACGCTCGCTTTGTTTCTGCCGTCGTCTTTGCTCTGCTACGGCGTCGTGCGCGTCTGGAACCGGCATCGCGGCAAGCGCTGGCACACGGCGCTGGAAGAAGGTCTGGCGCCGATCGGCGGCGGGCTGATCCTCGCCGGCGTGGTGTCGATCCTGCGCATCGGCGGCGGCGGTCCGGTGGCCTGGGCCGTGGCCTTCGGCTCGGCCGGCGTGTTGTGGTGGGTGCCCCGCCTGCATCCCTTGCTGATGTTCGCGGCGGGCGCGGCGGTCCTGGTCGCGGCGCGCGCCGCCGGCCTGTAAGGCCCGCCCCCATGTGGGGTGCGGCAATCGGGCCCGCGCGAAATTTACCGCCTGCTAATCGCAATCGATGATCATGAAAGTGCTTGCGGTTATGGCCCAAGCATACGGCGGCCGGTTGCTTGGCGCAGAAGCGCAACAATTCTCTCCGTTGCCTAAACCAATCGTTAACGCACCTTGTCCAAGGACCCTGAATGCGGAATGCGCGGCTGACGGCAATTGCCTTGGGTGCTGGCGGCATAGCGGCATGCCTGACGCTGCTGCTATCGTCCGGCGCGTCCGTGTCCGACGAGGCGCGGTCCGATCGGCCGCATTGGCAGGAGCAATACCGGCGCCCCACCGATATACCGTTCCCTCACGACAATCCCTATTCGGAAGCGAAATCCCGGCTCGGTCGGATGCTGTTCTTCGATCCGGCTTTTTCCGATACGCAATCGCGCTCCTGTGCGACGTGTCACAACCCCAGTCTCTCCTGGGGCGACTCTTTGCCGCGCGCGATCGGCGCAAAGCATGAAGTGCTGCCGCTGCGCACGCCGACTTTGCTGAATGTCGCGTGGATCTCGCGACTCGGATGGGACGGACATTTCCGCGATCTCGAAGCGGTCGCCTTCGGCCCGATCACGGCGTCCAACAATATGAACGTGTCGGAAAAGGTGCTTGTCGAACGCCTGTCCGCCATTCCCGGCTATGTGAGCGCGTTTGATACCGCATTCGGCGAAGGCGCGATCACCCAGCGCAAGATCGAACTGGCTTTGGCGACATTCGAGCGATCGATCGTGTCAGGCGAAGCGCCCTTCGATCGCTGGATCAAGGGTGATGAGGATGTCATCAGCGAGTCGGCCAAGCGTGGCTTCGACCTGTTCAACGGAAAGGCCCACTGTGCGTCGTGCCACAGCGGCTGGGCATTCACCGATTCCTCGTTTCACGATATTGGAACGGCCACGGACGACGATCTCGGCCGCGGACGCCTGTTTCCGACGTCGGTCAAGCTCCGCTACGCGTTCAAGACGCCGACCTTGCGTGATGTCGCGCGCCGCGCACCCTACATGCATGACGGTTCGGTGCCGACGCTCGGCGCTGTGGTCGATCTCTACAATCGCGGCGGCGTCGACCGTCCGAGCCGCTCGGAGCTGATTAAGCCGCTCGGGCTGACCGACGCCGAGAAGGCGGATCTTGTCGCGTTCCTGCACACGCTGACCAGCACGCCGTCATCCTGGTCGGTGACCGCGCTCCCGCGCTAAAGAGTTTTTTTCGAGAGCGTGAGGCGCCCGAATCACGCCTTCGGGATCCTTCCGATCGGCCCCGGCCGAGCGTCAAGTCGGTGTCGGCAGTCCCGAGCCGAGCAGGGCGAGACCGCCGAGCAACATTACTCCGGCGGCCGTCTCGATGGCTTGTGTATGAGCAGGAAACCGTTCCGCCAGGCAGGCAACGGTGCCCCCCAGAACGACACTGATGGTACTGACCAGAGCGAGCATGGGCGGTAGTCCCTTGTGGGGTTTGGATTTTCTCGTCCGCCCGGCGTTTAGCCGGCTGCCATTACCAATTCACTTCGGTCGCAGGTCGATCCCAGCTTGCCACCATGAAACATGTCTTCAGAGGTTAACCAAGTCCTAATATTCCTGGTTTGATATTACCGACCTCTTAAAAATTGTGGTAAAAGCTATTTAAATTAAAAGGCTGCACTCGGGGGCGAAACTGGTCTCTTAAGTTTTTTTTTGGGGTAATGGAGGCTGAAATGACCCGGCTGCGCCTGCCGCTGCGATTTGCAGCAGCGGCTTCGCTTGGCTTGATTGGTAGCGTGTTACTCGTTGGAAGTGCCAGTGCTCATGTTAAGTGGTTCTGCGCTTACGACATCGCCGGACAACCACGCGTCCTAGAGAATGTCCTCTGTCCGGATTTCGAATACCTGCTGGGTATCTCTATACTCGCCCTGATGTCCGGCGCCGTGTTCGAAGGCACCAATATCGGCGAAGCGTTGCTTCGCGCGATCGATCGCGTCACCAATGTCCTGCGCAACAACACGGAAATGCTGTTCCGCGCGGGATGCGGCTTCTTCTTCGTCGCAATCTGGGCGTACGGCGGCGTCCTGCTCACGCCGGAACTGAAGACTACGTCGACCGCCGTCGGCGCGCTCCAGCTTGCGATCGCCGCAGGCATGCTGTCGCGGCGGACCATGCCGCTCTCGGCCATTGGCATCGCGATCATCTTCGGCATCGGCATCTGGGGATACGGTATCTTCCATCTCGCCGACTATCCGATCTTCCTCGGGATCGCGGCTTACATCGCGCTTACCGGCCTGCAGCGGGACTTCTTCGGGGTCAAGGCGCTCGACATCGTTCGCTGGAGCGCCGGCGTGACGCTGATGTGGGCTTCGATCGAAAAGTGGGCCTATCCGGAATGGACCTTCCCGCTTTTTATCGAACACCCGGCCATGACGTTCGGTTTCGATAACGAGTTCTATATGCGCGCGGCGGGCGCGGTGGAATTCGCACTGGCTTTCGCGTTGATGTGGACGCCGCTGGTGCGCCGCGTCGCCGCGACGATGCTGGTGGGCATGTTCACCAGCGCGGTGATCCCCTTCGGCAAGGTGGACCTGATCGGTCACTCGCTGATCGTCGTGGTGCTCTTCTCGATCGTCGGCGACAATCGGCGGGAGGTCAGCCTCGTGCGCTATCCGTGGCTACTTCCCGCTGGTTACGCCGCCGCACTCGTGCTCTTCCTCTCGCTGTACTATGGCGGGCACGCGTTGCTGTTCGGGACGTCGCTCACCTAAGGGTCGGCGCCCGGCCCCGCTTTCGGCCGGGCGCCAACCTACTTGACGTGAACGGCCAGCCTCATCTTGGGATGGATGGCACACAACACATCGAAGTCGCCTGGCAGGGCGAAGGTGATGCTGGTCTTGCTGCCCGGCTCCTGATCGCCGGAATCGAAGCTGAACTTGTCCGAGTCGATATAGGCGTGGTGGCGCAGATCGCCGTCGTCGTTGACGATCACCACCGTATCGCCGCGGCTGATGGTCAGGTCGCCAGGCCGGAATTCGCGGCCTTTCTGCGACACCGAATATTGCGGCGCGGCGAGAGTTGGCCCGATGCTGACCAGAGCCGCGCCGGTCAACATGCCGAGCGTCGAGGCCGACGCAGCAATTTTCACATATCTGAATTGCATTATTCTGCCTTCGGCCTGGGGAGGGTGGATGCTCGAATCATAGCGCAGCCGCGGCTATTTTGCGCCTCGCGTCACGAGGGTGTGGGTGCGCGGTTAAGGCGCCGTTAACGAAGCGATCAGGATTGGAGGGATCACTCAAACCAATTTAACCGGCCTCGTATTACGCATGATGGTGTCAGTCACCAGGCGTGCCATGCGTCCGACGCGGATCGAATCATATCTGGCAGGGGGAACGTCTCTGTGGCGTCGCGGCGCCGCAACGGTGTTCTCTTATTCACGTACGATCCGCGGCCGCATCCTGGTCGCCTTCGTCGTCATGACCATGATCACCGGCACCCTGGCCGGCTATGCCATCATGGGCATCCAGGATGCCGGCGTGCTCGTCCGAAAGACCTATGACGAGTCGCTGATGTCGATCAATTATGCGCGCGCCGCGGCCGCCGATTTCGCCGCCATGCGCGCGGCCTTCGCGCGGCGTTGGATCGCCGACGATCCGTCCATGCGCGCGAAGCTCGACGAGGAGGTCGACAATCTTTCGCGAACGCTGACCGAGGATCTCACCATCGCCGTGCAGCGGTCGCAGTCCGTCCGCGCCAAGCACGCGGCGACCAGCGTCCAGAGCGCCGTCAATGCCTGGAAGAACACGAGCGAGCATCTGCTCGACGAGACCAAGCTCGATTCGAGCTGGGACGCGCTCGATGAGTACGCCAAGAAGGTCGACGAGCAGATCGATCTCCTGATCAACTACACCGCCGGCGACGGCTTTATCTACCGGCAGATCGCGCGGGCCACCGTCGCGCGGGACATCCAGCTCAACGTCGTCGGCACCGGCATCGCCTTGCTGCTGTCGGGGATCGTGGCATGGGCGCTGACGCGGCGCATCATCCGCCCGGTCGCCGCCGCCTCGCGGGTTGCCGAGTGCATCGCCACCGGCAAGCTCGACGTCGAGATTCCGAAGGGCAGCGCCGACGAGCTCGGCGCGCTGCTCGCTTCGATGAAGCTCATGCGCGACAACATCAAGACGATGATGGATCGCGAAGTGGCGCAGCGCCGTTCGGCGCAGTCGCGGCTCGCTGATGCGCTGGAAAGCTCGCAGGAAGGCGTGGTGGTCGTTGATGCCGAGGACCGCATCGCGCTCGCCAATGCGCAGGCGGCGAATTTCCTGTCGGTGCCGCCGGCGCTTCTCAAGCCCGGCACGCCGGTCGCCGAGC
The DNA here is from genome assembly GCA_036519015.1 of Pseudolabrys sp. Taxonomy (GTDB): domain Bacteria; phylum Pseudomonadota; class Alphaproteobacteria; order Rhizobiales; family Xanthobacteraceae; genus Pseudolabrys. The sequence goes on from DATDMA010000263.1 coordinate 10,591, forward strand.
TGCGGCCGGCGCTGGAGACGTCGATGGTGGCGGGGTCCGCGCTGATGCGGCGCGACGGCGGGCAGCACCCCGCGGCGGGCGACTTCCAGCTCGCCGATGGCCGCTGGCTGCGCATCAGCCAGAGTGCGACGCGCGACCGCGGCTTCATCGTCGTCTGCTCCGATGTGACATTGTCGAAGCAGCAGGAAGCCAACCTGCGCCAGACCAACCTGCGGCTCGACGCGGCGCTCGACAACATGTCGCAGGGCCTCTGCCTGTTCGATGCGCAAAACCGGCTCGAGGTCGTCAACCGCCGCTTCTTCGAGATATTCGGTCTGTCGCGCGACAAGATCCAGCCCGGCATTACGTTCCGGCGCATCCTCGAACTGAGCGCGGCCCGGCATAACCAAGGCTCGAAGACCGCGACCCAACTCCTCGCGGAGCAGGCGGAGCTCATCAATCGCCACGACAGCGGTACGCACTACTACGAGCTCAGCGACGGCCGCGTGATCGCCAGCGTCTACAGCCCAACATCGAACGGCGGCTGGGTCGCGACCTTCGAGGACGTTACCGAGCGCCGCATGGCCGAGGCGCAGATCATGCACATGGCGCGCCATGACGCGCTCACCGATTTGCCAAACCGCGTCCTGTTCCGCGAGAAGATGGAGCAGGCGCTCAGCCGTGGCGAGAATCTCGCCGTGCTCTTCGTCGACCTCGACCGCTTCAAGGCCGTCAACGATACGCTTGGCCATCCGGTCGGCGACGCCTTGCTGTGCGCCGTCACGCAGCGCCTGCAAATGTCCGTGCGCGGCACCGACACAGTGGCGCGTCTCGGCGGCGACGAGTTCGCCATCGTCCAGGTCGCCGGCAAGCCGACCGATGCGAGCGAATTGGCCGGCCGCATCATCGAGCAGCTCTCCGAGCCTTTCGACATCCTCGGCCATCAGGTCGTGATCGGCGCCAGCATCGGCATCGCCATTGCGCCGACCGACGGCAAGGAGCCGGATCAACTCCTGCGCAATGCCGATATGGCACTCTACCGCGCCAAGAGCAGCGGCCGCGGCAGCTATCACTTCTTCCAGCCCGAGATGGACGCGCAGATGCAGGCGCGCCACGCGCTGGAGACCGATCTGCGCAAGGCGGTGACGGCCGGGGAGTTCGAGGTGTACTACCAGCCGATCGTCGAACTGGCGGGCGGCCGCATCACGGGCTTCGAGGCGCTGGTGCGGTGGAACCATCCGCAGCGCGGGCTCATTACACCGACCAGCTTCATTCCGGTGGCCGAGGAGATCGGCCTCATCGTGCCGCTTGGCGACTGGGTGCTCAAGCAGGCGTGCCGCGACGCGGCCACCTGGCCCGAGGGCCTCACGGTCGCGGTCAATCTGTCGGCCGTCCAGTTCCGCAATCCAAGCCTCGCGCTTTCGATCGTGTCCGCGCTTAACGCATCTGGCCTGGATGCAAACCGCCTGGTGCTGGAAATCACCGAGACCGTCTTGCTCCAGGACGACCGCGCCATCCTCGATACACTGCATCAGATCCGCGCTTTGGGCGCCCGCATTTCCATGGACGACTTCGGCACGGGCTATTCCTCGCTGAGCTATCTGCGCAGCTTCCCGTTCGACAAGATCAAGATCGACCGCTCCTTCATCCGAGAGCTCGGGCGAAAGGACGATTGCATCGCCATCATTCGCGCTGTGACGCGCCTCGGCGACAATCTCGGCATGATCACGATCGCCGAAGGCGTGGAGACCAACGAGCAGCTCGAGATCCTTCGCGCCGAAGGCTGCACGCAGGTGCAGGGCTATCTGTTCAGCCCGCCGCGGCCGGCGAGCGAAGTCCCCAAGCTCCTCGAGGCAATCAATCCGCGCGTCCGCGCCGCCTGAGACGGCTCACTCCTCCAGCGAATCGGCGTAGTCCTCGTATTCGTCGCGCACCGTGACGATGTGCGCATACATCGCCTGTGCCGCGACCGTGCGCTCGCCGCGCAGGATCGCCTGCACCACGCGGTCGTGCTCGACATGCGACTTGGCCAGGCGCCCGAGATTGCGGAACTGCGCGCGCCGGAACGGCTGCACGCGCGCCCGCGTCGCCAGCGTGATCTCGGCGAGATAGTCGTTGTGCGCGCCGGCATAGACGCTGGCGTGGAAGGCTTCGTTGGCCTCGTGATAGCGCTGCGGGTCGCCGCTCTGGATCAACACGCGTAGCCGCTCGTGGAGGTCCTCGAACGCGCGCCGCTCATTGCCGGTCATGCGCTCGGCGGCGTAGCCCGCGCAGAGCGCCTCCAATTCCGCCATCACCTCGAACATGCCGATGAGTTGCTGTTCGGTCGGCTCCGCCACCACCGCCGCGCGGTGCGCCCGCACTTCGACAAGGCCGCTCGCCGCCAACAGGCGGATCGCCTCGCGCACCGGCGTACGCGATACGCTAAAGCGGCGTGCGATCGTGGTCTCGTCGAGCGCGGCGCCCGGCGCCAGCGCGCCACGCACGATCTCGTCGGCGAGTTGCAGCCGCAATTCCTCGGCGCGCGTTTTGCGCGGCCAAGCAATCGCTTGCGCTTCCGCGGCAGGCCCGATCAGACTCATGCGTACCTCGCCCGGCGCGAGTTACGGTCGCACCGGTGGACGCGGTATAGCTGTCAGCAGTTCGCGGGTATAGGCCGCCTCGGGCGCGCTGAGAACCCGTTCGGTCGGCCGCCCGCGCCTCGTCCGCGACCGCTTGAGCCGGTGGAGGAAGGTGCTACCTGCCGGCGCGCTCGCGTCGCTGGGTCTGGAACAGTCCGCGCCGAATTGTGGAGGGCTGTCCCATTGATTTGTCTCGCAATTCTGGTCTATCGCCCCTAAATCGATTGAGTTCACCAGCCTCCGAAAGGTTCCCGCCATTGAACCTTTCTCCCGGTTGGGCATTGTAGGAAAACCGTTTTGCCGATCGGATACCTGCCCGCGATGTTCATGAGTGCCCTGGCCGGGATTTGCGCCCTTCTATGGAGCTATCTCCTGTTCGGGCGCGGGCGTTATTGGATGAATCCGGTAATTGATGATGGTAATCCGGCACCCCCGGCAGTTTGGCCGGCCGTCGCGGTGGTGATTCCCGCCCGCGACGAGGTCGCGGTCATCGGCGAGAGCGCCGGCTCGCTCCTCGCACAGAATTACCCGGGTCCGTTTGGCGTCGTCGTCGTCGATGACGATAGTAGTGATGGGACGGCCGAGGCTGCTCGGCAGGTCGCCGCCGAACGGCCGGACCGTAACGTTATGGTGATCGCCAGCGGTGGCGTCGCGCCCGGCTGGGCCGGTAAACTGTGGGCCATGAAACAAGGCATCGCGGCGGCCGAGCAGACGTTCAGGCCGGACTACCTGCTGTTGACCGACGCCGACATCGCCCACGCCCCGGACACCGTGGCCTGGCTGGTGGCGCAGGCGGAGGCCGGCGGCTACGTCCTGACCTCGCTGATGGCCAAGTTGCGTTGCGCGAGCCTTGCCGAGCGCAGCCATGTGCCGGCCTTCATCTATTTCTTCCAGATGCTCTACCCCTTCGCCTGGGTGCGCCGGAAGAAGGCCGCGACCGCGGCGGCCGCGGGCGGCTGCATGCTGGTCCGCGCCGACGCCTTGCGCGCCGCCGGCGGCATCGACGGCATCCGCAACGCCCTGATCGACGACTGCGCGCTGGCGCGGACCATGAAGGCCGTCGGCCCGATCTGGCTCGGGCTCACCGAACGGTCGCTCAGCATTCGCCCCTACGAGACCTTTGGCGACGTCAAACGGATGATCTCGCGCTCGGCCTACGCGCAGCTCGGCTATTCGCCGCTCCTGCTGGCCGGGACGATCGCCGGTCTGGCGCTCACGTTCCTGGCGCCGCCGCTGCTGGCGATATTCGCCGAAGGCTGGCCGCGTTACCTCGGCTTCGCCGCGTATTTGGGTATGGCGGTATCGATGATGCCCACTTTGCGTTTTTACCGCCTCTCGCCGCTATGGGGCCTTGCACTCCCCGTCATTGCTGCTCTTTATGGCGCCTACACGCTCGATTCCGCCTACCAGCACGTGCGGCGGCGCGGGGGACAATGGAAGGGACGCGTTGATGTGAACGCGCCGAGCCTACGATGACCGCCAGTGCAGAGCTTCGCTCCGGGAAGGGCTCAAGTGACGAGAACTTTCCAGTTGCGTCCCTTCTGATCCGGCGGCGGCATCGTCCCGCGATCCTCGCCTATTACGAATTCGTGCGCGTGGCCGACGACATCGCCGATCATGCCAAGCTAACCCCCGCGGAAAAGATCACGCGCCTCGATCGGCTCGAGGCCAGCCTGCTCGGGCAGAACGATCAGGAGCCTCAAGGGGTGGCCTTGCGCGGTGTCCTGCGCGCGCATGGTCTTTCACCGATCCACGCGCAGCACGTGTTGCGGGCCTTCCGCCAGGACGTCACCAAGCTGCGTTACGCGAATTGGGACGAGCTCATCGGCTATTGCCAGTTCTCCGCCATGCCGGTCGGGCGCTACGTGCTCGACGTGCATGGCGAGTCGCAGTCGACCTGGCCGGCATCCGACGCGCTGTGCGCGGCCTTGCAGATCATCAATCACATCCAGGATTGCGCCGGCGACTATCGCGATCTCGACCGCGTCTATATCCCGGCCGACGCCCTGGCTGCGAACGGCCTCACGGTCGATATCCTCGATCAGACGCAAGGCACACCGGCCTTCAGGCATTGCGTGCAAGGTCTGCTCGACGGCGTGAACATTCTTCTGGTTCAAAGCCGTCCGCTGGCAACGATGGTCAACGATACGCGCCTGGCCATGGAGATCGCGGCCATCCAAAAGCTCGCGGAACGCCTGGTCGGCGTCCTGCGCGTACGTGACCCGCTCAGCGAAAAGGTGCACTTGAGCAAAACCGGAATGCTCTTAACTGTGGCAACAGGCGTCGCGGGGGTGCTGTCGCGCAAGCTCTGGACGCGAGCCGCGCCCGCTGTTGCGACCGTGAACTAGTGAGTGCCGGGATGCTTGGTGTGTCGGAAAAGAGCCCATCCGTTGCGAGCCGTGCAAGCGGCAGCTCGTTCTATTTCGCCATGCGCATCCTGCCGCAGGCGCAGCGCGAGGCAATGTTCGAGATTTATGCGTTCTGCCGCGCGGTCGACGACATCGCCGACGGCGACGGCTCGCGTTCGCAGCGCATCGAGGGCCTCGCCGAATGGCGGCGCAGGATCGATGAGCTTTATTCCGGCCGGGTGCCGGAAGGGCTCGACGGTCTCGCCCGCGCCATCAACAAATTTGCCCTCCGCATGGGCGACTTCCGCGCGGTGATCGACGGCATGGAAATGGATGCCGTGGAGGATATTCGCGCGCCCGATTTCGAGCGGCTCGATCTGTACTGTGATCGCGTTGCGTCCGCGGTTGGCCGCCTTTCGGTTCGCGTGTTTGGCACCGGCGAAAAGGAAGGGATCGAGCTTGCCTATCATCTCGGCCGCGCGCTGCAGCTCACCAACATTCTCCGCGACATCGACGAGGATGCAGAGATAGGCCGTGTCTATCTTCCGCGCGAAGCGCTGCACGCCGCCGGCATCGATACGAATGATCCGAGCGCGGTCGTCGCCGACCCACGCGTCGGCGTGGCCTGCAATGTCGTCGTCGAGCGGGCGCGCAATCATTTCGTCAAGGCCAATGAAGTCATGGCGCAGTGTCCGCGCCGGGTGGTTCGCGCGCCGCGGATCATGGGGCTGGCTTATCGGCAAGTGCTGGAGGACACGGTGGCGCGCGGCTGGGCTCTGCCGCGCAACCGCGTGTCTCTCAGCAAGTCACATCTGATAGGGATTGCGTTGCGTCATGCCTTCATCTGATGGCACCATTCATATTATCGGCGCAGGGCTTGCGGGCCTTGCCGCGGCCGTGCGCCTGATCGACGCGGGCCGCGCGGTGGTCGTGCACGAAGCGACCGGGCAGGCCGGCGGTCGCTGCCGCTCCTATTACGATCACACCACCGGCATGGTGATCGACAACGGCACGCATCTGCTGCTGTCGGGCAATCATGCGGCGCTTAACTTCCTCAAGACGATCGGCGCTGAGACGATGCTGGAGGGTCCCGCCGACGCGGAATTCCAGTTCATCGATCTCGCCGGCGGCGCGCGCTGGACGGTGCACTTCAACAACGGTCGGTTTCCCTGGTGGATATTCGACAAGAGCCGGCGCGTGCCGCAGACGCGGCCGCGCGATTACCTGCCGCTGGCGCGTCTGATGTGGGCCACGGGCGACCAGCCGCTCGGCAAGCTGATGACCTGTTCCGGCCCGCTTTACGACAGACTGCTCGAGCCACTGTTCCTTGCCGCGCTCAATGTCATCCCGCCGGAAGGGTCCGGAAAGCTTGCGGCACAGATCGTGCGCGAAACGCTCGGCCTCGGTGGCAAGGCCTGCCGGCCGCTGATCGCACCGGACGGCATCGGCACAGTGTTCATCGATCCGGCGGTCGCTTATCTGCAAGCGCGCGGCGTAGCCATCAACCTGCATCGGCCCTTGCACAGCTTGGGCTTTGCCAAGGGCAGTGTTGCGCATCTGGATTTCGGCGGCGACGTGATCGCGCTCGACGAGCGCGATTCGGTCGTACTCGCCGTCCCGTCTTATGCGGCTGCCGGCCTCTTGCCGGGATTGCAGGTGCCGTCTGCGTTTCGCAGCATCGTCAATGCGCATTACCGCATCGATCCGCCCGCCGGCCATCCGCGCATGATCGGCATCGTCAACGGCACCGCGGAGTGGATCTTCGCGTTGCCGGGCCGCATCGCGGTCACGGTCAGTGATGCCGGCGATCTGCTGGAGATGCCGCGTACGGAATTGGCGGAAGTCATCTGGCGCGACGTCGCCGCGGTCATGGGCTTGCCCGAGACGCTGCCGCCCTGGCAGATCGTGCGCGAGCGGCGCGCGACCTTTGCCGCCACGCCTGAGGAAAACGCCAAGCGCCCGGGCGCCCTGACGGATTGGCGCAATCTGGTGCTGGCCGGCGATTGGACCGCAACGGGCCTGCCCGCGACCATCGAAGGCGCGGTGCGCTCCGGCAATCGCGCCGCCGATATCGTCGTCGTCGGCGGCAATGTGAACAGGGCCGCCGCATGAGTTTCGATGTCGATGCCGGCGTGCGCCCGGCGCCCGAGCCTAATCTCGAGACGCAAGTCGAGCAGGCGATGACCGCCGCGACCCGCACGCTGGTCGCGCATCAGCAGCCCGACGGCCACTGGCTTTACGAGCTCGAGGCCGACGCCACGATTCCGGCCGAATATGTCCTGCTGCGCCACTATCGTGGCGAGCCGGTGAACGCTTCGCTGGAGCACAAGATCGCGGTCTATCTGCGCCGCATCCAAGGCGAGCACGGTGGCTGGGCGCTGTTCCAAGCCGGTGCCTTCGACATGAGCGCCAGCGTGAAGACCTATTTCGCGCTGAAGATGATCGGCGACTCCCCCGATGCTGCGCATATGAAGCGTGCGCGCGAAGCGATCCTGTCGCGCGGCGGCGCGGTCAACTGCAATGTGTTTACGCGCATCCTGCTGTCGCTCTACGGCGTCCTGAACTGGAACAGCGTGCCGACCATGCCGGTCGAGGTCATGCTGCTGCCGCGCTGGTTCCCCTTCCATCTGTCGAAGGTGTCGTACTGGGCACGCACGGTCATGGTGCCGTTGCTCGTCCTGGAGGCGTTGAAGCCGCGCGCGAAAAATTCGCGCGGCGTCACCCTCGACGAACTGTTCATCGAGAATCCGAAGGACATTGGGCTGGCCGCGAAGGCGCCGCACCAGGCGTGGCGCTGGTTCGCCTTCTTCCGCGTGGTCGACGCAGTGTTGCGCCCTGCGACGAAGCTGTTTCCGAAGTCTCTGCGCCGCCGCGCGATCCAGCGCGCGGAGGATTTCGTGACCGAGCGCTTGAATGGCGAGGATGGCCTCGGCGCGATCTTCCCGGCCATGGCCAATGCCACGATGATGTTCGACGCGTTGGGCGGGCAGGCCAATGAGGCGAAGGCGGCGGTCGCGCGCGATTCAGTCGAACGTCTGCTGGTCGTGAAGGACGACGAGGCTTACTGCCAGCCGTGTCTGTCGCCGATCTGGGATACGGCGCTCGCGGCGCAGGCGCTGCTCGAGGTCGGCACCGACGAGGCTGTCGCCAGCGCGCACAAGGGCCTCGAATGGATGGTGCCGTTGCAGGTGCTCGATGTCCGCGGCGATTGGATCGCGCGGCGCCCCGATCTGCGGCCCGGCGGCTGGGCCTTCCAATACGCCAACCCGCATTACCCCGATCTCGACGACACCGCGGTCATCATCATGGCGATGGATCGTGCGCGCCGCGCCGGCGGCGACGAATTCGACCATGCCATCGAGCGCGGTGAGGAGTGGGTGAGGGGCATGCAAAGCCGCAATGGCGGCTGGGCGGCCTTCGACGTCGACAACAACTATTACTATCTCAACAACATTCCGTTCGCCGATCACGGTGCGCTGCTTGACCCGCCGACGGAGGATGTCGGCGCGCGTTGCGTGTCGATGCTCGCTCAACTTGGCGACACGCGCGAGCAGAGCCCGGCGCTGGCGCGTGGCGTCGACTATCTCCTGAGCGAGCAATTGCCGGACGGAAGCTGGTACGGCCGCTGGGGTCTCAATTACATCTACGGCACCTGGTCGGTGTTGTGCGCGCTCAACGCTGCCGGCATGCCGTCCGCTGCACCGGAAATCCGCAAGGCGGTGTCCTGGTTGACCTCGATCCAGAACGCGGATGGCGGATGGGGCGAGGACGGCACGAGCTATAGGCTCGACTATCGCGGCCACGAGCCGTCTCCGAGCACGGCCTCGCAGACGGCCTGGGCGCTGTTGGGGCTGATGGTGGCCGGCGAGGTGCATCATCCGGCGGTCGAGCACGGCATGCGCTATCTGGTCGAGACTCAAGGTGCGGACGGCTTCTGGGAAGAGGAACGCTACACCGGCACCGGCTTCCCGCGCGTGTTCTATCTGCGCTATCACGGCTACCGGAAATACTTCCCGCTGTGGGCGCTGGCGCGCTATCGCACTTTGAAGACGCGTAACTCGCACGCGGTGCAGTTCGGGATGTGAGGTTTGTAAGCGCGATCGTCTTTTGACGCCGCGTAGTCTGACTTCGTCCCGTCACCCTGAGGAGCGAGCGCAGCGAGCCATCGCAAGTCGGCTATAGCCGACTTGCGCGCTTTGTATTCCGATCTCGGGTAAGCCCGAGATCGAAGGGCGACGGCCGGGGCGCAGCCGCACGAAGGGCTCAGCGGCCGACATCCTTCGAGGCTCGCCGCTCCGCGGCTCGCACGAGGTTTTCGATGCGTGCACTACTTCCCGAGCGTGTCGAACCGGGCCTTCTGCTCGCCGGTGAGCCCGCCGTAGAACGCATTCAGCGCCACGTCGACATTGGTCGCCGCGTAGTTCATCGCCGTCAGGCGATCGTCGGCGGAGTCGAGCCGCGCGACGGGATCTGCCGGCACTGGCTGTGCGCAGGAAGCGATCAGCAGCTTCGCCATATCCGATGCGGCCTTGCCGAAGGCTTCGAGGCCCGCTCGCTGCTGCGGCGTCGGTCGCACGCTCTCTTGAATCTGCTTGATCAGGCGATCGGCATCGCCTGCGCTCTGCGCCGCGCAAGCCTGTAATTGCCGCCCCATGGGGCCAGCAGCGGCCGCCCTCGGGTCGCCGCGCCTATCCTGCGCAGGAGGCGGAGGACTTTGGACGGCGAACTTGGCCTTCTGCTCCGGGGTCAGCGTGTCATAGAAGGCCTTGAGCGGCGCGCGGATCAGCGAGCCCGCGTTCTGCACCTGCCAGAGCCGCTCTTCCAATTCCGTGAGCCGTTGTGGCGGCGGGCGGTTGGCCGCGTCGATGCAGCCGGACTTGATGGTCTTGATTGCTTCGTTCGTCGCCGTCTGTAGCTTGTCGAGCGCGGCCTTCTGTTCAGGTGTAACCGTGATCATCTGAGCGATCTGCGCGGCCGGCCAGTCGGTCTGTTTCGTTGACGTATCGTCGCAGGCGTTGCCCGGGGCGGCGCCCACGGTTTCGGGACGACTCGTGCCGACGACGGTCGGCGCCGGGGCCCTCAAGGGGCCGACGATGGTCGCGACAATGTCGCCGAAGCCATGCTGGCGGAAATCCTCGCCATAGTCGTTTGGCCATACCGCGTAGCCGATGACGTCTTCATAGGCGGTCGGCCAGGCCAGCGGCCCGACCCAACCGAGGTTGGTTTGTTCTTGGTCCTGTTCTTGCGCGGGCGCGGCGGCGCGGTTTGCTTCGGCTCCCCGCACCGGCCGTTGCCGGTGAACGGAGCCACGGGGCAGGCGCTCCAGCATTCCGCGCAAGGGCGCGGTCACCGCGCCCAAGAATCCATGTGGTGAGAACGGAAATTGCGCCTGCGCCGCCACGGGGACGATCGTTACCGCGGCAGCCAAGCCAACCGTAAACAGCGTATGCCGGCGCATAGGATCCTCCCGTCGCCGATCGGCCAAATTGGCTGAGATGTCGGGAGGATAACGGGCTAGGACGCCGCGCGGTTCCGCGGCGTCGCGTGCTTCTCTTCGCGGGCGGCGATCAGCCCGGCGCGGCCAACGGACGATCAGCCCGCCGCAGCTAAATCGTCGGTCTTCCGCTTGGGCTTTTGCGGGGGCTGCTGCCGGATTTCTTCCAGTTTGGTCTGCACGTGCCGCGAGAACACGAATTCCGGCGGCCGTTGCTTCTCGAGGCTGATCTCGGGCGCCATCGGACCCTCGGTACGCACACCGCGCAGCGCGACAAGGGCGGTCTTGATCGGGTTGGACACCGCGTTGTTCACGGCGGTGGCCTCGAAGCCGGAATGCACCATGCAGTCGGCGCACTTTTCGTAATTGCCGACGCCGTAGTTGTCCCAGTTGGTGTCTTCCATCAGCTCCTTGAAGGTCTTGGCATAGCCTTCGCCGAGCAGGTAGCAGGGCTTCTGCCAGCCGAAGACCGTGCGCGTCGGGTTACCCCAGGGCGTGCAGTGATAGGTCTGGTTGCCGGCAAGGAAGTCGAGGAACAGGCCGGACTGGCTGAACGACCAGTTCTTGCCGCCATTGCCGCGCTTGAAGATGTTGCGGAACAGCGTCTTGGTCTTTTCCCGGTTGAGGAAGTGCTGCTGGTCCGGGGCGCGCTCATAGGCATAGCCGGGCGACACCGTGATGCCATCGACGCCCATCGCCATGACGTTGTCGAAGAACTTCGCCATGCGCTCCGGATCGGCATTGTTGAACAGCGTGCAGTTGATGTTGCAGCGGAAACCGCGGCGCTTCGCCTCCTTGATGGCGGCGACGGCGCGGTCGTAGGTGCCTTCCTGGCACACCGACTTGTCGTGATCCTGCTTGTCGCCGTCGAGATGGACCGACCAGACGAAGTACGGGCTGGGCTCGTAATCCTTCATCCGCTTTTCCATCAGCAGCGCGTTCGTGCACAGGTAGACGAATTTTTTCCGCGCGATGATGCCCTTGACGATCTCCGGCAATTCCTTGTGCAGCAGTGGTTCGCCGCCGGCGATCGAGACGATCGGGGCGCCGCACTCGTCCACGGCCTGCAAGGCATCGGCGACGGAAATGCGCTGGTTCAGGATCTCGTCGGGGTAGTCGATCTTGCCGCATCCGGCGCAAGCAAGGTTGCACCGAAACAGCGGCTCGAGCATCAGAACGAGAGGATAACGCTTCTGCCCGGAAAGACGCTTCCGGAGCACGTAACTACCCACAGTCAACTTTTGCGAGAGAGGAATGCCCAAGACTGCCGTCCTTACCTATTTTGCTAGCGTTGTTAACCTGAAGGAGCTCGACCGGGACGCGGAACTCCATATTCTCTTCCCGTCCCGGTAGCAATGACACTTCCACCGGGGCGATCTGCCGCAGAGCCTCGATCGCGTCCATAACCATGACTTCCGGCGCTGACGCCCCGGCTGTGATGCCGACGGAAGTGGCGTTTTTCACCCATTCAGGCTGGATTTCGCTGCCATTGGCGATCAGGTGGGTCGGAACCCCGGCTTCCAGGCCGATTTCGCGAAGCCGGTTCGAATTCGAGCTGTTGTTGGCGCCAACGACGAAGATGACATCGACAAGCTTGCTCAGTTCACGCAGGGCCATTTGGCGATTTTGTGTCGCATAGCAGATGTCTTCCGTGCCCGGTCCTACCACATCCGTGAACCGGCGATAGAGCGCCGCGATGATCTCGCGGGTATCATCGACACTCAGCGTGGTCTGAGTCACATAGGCGATCGGCGTGTCTTTCGGAAGGTCGAGGGTGTCGACATCGCTTTCCGTCTGTACCAGCAACACCTTACCCGGGATCTGGCCCAGCGTGCCCTCGACTTCCGGGTGCCCGGCATGCCCGATGAGGACCACGGTACGGCCCTTGCGCAGGTAATGCCGGCCCTGGGTATGCACTTTTGACACGAGCGGGCAGGTGGCGTTCAGGACGTGCAGGCCGCGGTCCTTGGCCTCGAGCTCGACCTTTTTGGCCACACCGTGGGCGCTGAACACCGTGATACCGTCCGGCGGCACTTCCGACAGGTCTTCCACGAAACGGGCGCCGCGTGCCTTCAAAGCGTCCACGACCCATTTATTGTGCACGATCTCATGCCGCACATAGACCGGCGGTCCGTATTTCTCCAACGCGCGCTCAACGATCTCGATGGCACGCACGACTCCCGCGCAAAATCCGCGCGGCTGAGCCAGTATAACTTTCATATTGAGCCTCCATTGGCACTGCCGCTCGACTGAAGAGAGTCAGCGGTGCGCAATGCCTTCTTTCTATCCGGAACGACAATCGATGAAGTCTGCGTTGTAGCCTCGGTCTGGAAATTGAACGCTTCGAATACCTTGGCGACGATGCCGTTCGCGTCAAGGCCCGCCCGCGCATACATGGCCGGCGGCGAATCGTGGTCGATGAACACATCCGGCAGCGCCAGGGTACGCAGCCTGAAGCCGGTCTGGTCGAGCGCGCCCTTGTCGGCGAGAAACTGCCCGACATACGAGCCGAAGCCGCCGATCGAGCCTTCCTCCACCGTGATCAACAATTCGTGGTTGCGCGCCAGCCGCAGCACCAACTCGGTATCGAGCGGCTTGGCGAAGCGAGCATCCACGACGGTGGTGGAAATGCCGTGGGCGGCCAGCACGTCAGCCGCCTTCAGGCAGTCGGCCAAACGGCCACCGAGCGAGAGTAACGCGACGGTGTTTCCCTGCCGGATGATGCGGCCACGTCCGATCTCGAGCGGTGTTCCGGTCTCGGGAAGCTGCAATCCGGAACCTTCGCCACGCGGGTAGCGGAATGCCGACGGTCGATCGTCGATCGCCGCCGCCGTTGCAACCATGTGCGCCAACTCGACTTCGTCGGCCGCGGCCATGATCACGAATCCTGGCAGGCAGCCAAGAAAAGTGATGTCGAAGGAGCCAGCATGCGTCGGTCCATCGGCGCCCACGAGGCCGGCGCGGTCGATGGCGAAGCGCACGGGGAGCCGTTGCAGCGCCACGTCGTGCACGATCTGATCGTAGGCGCGCTGGAGGAAGGTTGAGTAGATCGCCGCGAACGGCTTGAAGCCCTGCGTCGCCAATCCGGCGGCGAAGGTCACCGCATGCTGCTCGGCGATCCCGACATCGAAGGCTCGGTGCGGATAAGCCTTGGCGAAAGCGTCGAGGCCCGTGCCGGCCGGCATGGCCGCCGTGATGGCGACGATGCGGTGGTCCTTCTCCGCTTCCTTGATGAGGTAATCGCCGAACACCTTGGTGTAGGAGGGCGCGACCGACTTCGCCTTGTTTTGCTTGCCGGTGGCGACATCGAATTTCACAACGCCGTGATATTTGTCGTTCGAGGCCTCGGCCGGCGCGTAGCCCTTGCCCTTCTGCGTGCGCACGTGCACGAGGATCGGGCCTTCCGTGGCGTCGCGGACATTTTCGAGTACAGGGATCAGTTGATCGAGGTTATGGCCGTCCACCACGCCTACGTAATAGAAGCCCAGTTCCTCGAACAAAGTGCCGCCGGTCACGAAGCCGCGCGCCAGTTCTTCAGCGCGCAGGGCGCGTTCCTTGATGAAGCCCGGCAGCCGCTCGGCGACCTGCTTGCCAATGCCGCGCAGCGACATGTACGTCGGGCTCGACAGCAGGCGCGCAAGATAAGCCGACATCGCGCCGACCGGAGGCGCGATCGACATTTCGTTGTCGTTAAGGATCACGATCAGGCGGCGGCCCATGGCGCCGGCATTGTTCATGGCTTCGTAGGCCATGCCCGCAGAGATCGCGCCATCGCCGATGACGCAGACGACGTTGTGGTCTTCGCCGGCAAGATCGCGCGCGACCGCCATACCCAATCCGGCCGAGATCGAGGTCGAGGAATGCGCCGCGCCGAAGCAGTCGTATTCGCTTTCCGAGCGCTTGGTAAATCCGGACAAGCCTCCGCCTTGCCGCAATGTTCTGATCCGGTCCCGCCTTCCGGTCAGGATCTTGTGCGGGTAGGCTTGATGGCCGACGTCCCAGATCAACTTGTCTGTGGGCGTATCGAAGACATAATGCAACGCAACCGTGAGTTCGATAACGCCGAGACTGGCGCCGAGATGGCCGCCGGTCACGGCGACGGCGCTGATGGTCTCAGTCCGCAATTCGTCTGCAACCTGCTGAAGGTTCCGAGCATTGACACGACGCAAATCAGCAGGACTCTTGAGCGAATCGAGAATCGGCCGGGATGGCTGGTTGGCGTCAAAAATTGAAGTGGGTGTATTCATTCGGGGCTCACCCTTCACATACTCGCGCGGAGGGAAGAGACGTACCCTTCACTCATTTGCCCGCCCCCCGGCGGGTCGCCACGCATTCGCCTCATTGAGGCATTCGATCAGCGACGTTCGATCACGGATAATAAACCTCAGTCCCGATGGTTCCAGCAACAGGCTAATTTTGGTGCATCTTGCGCAGGAATCAAAGAACGGGGCGATGAATAAAAGGTTATGCCCCGCATGCTAGTTGCGATAATCAAGAAAATCGTCGGATTTTGCACGCATTTTCCGTGGGTCGTGATCGTTGTCGCTTTCGCGGCGACCGCGGGCTCCGCCTATTATGCGGCCACGCACTTCGAGATAACTACCGACATCAACACGCTTATTTCGCCCAATCTGGACTGGCGCCAGCGCGAGGCGACGTTCGAGGCCGATTTTCCGGGCCATTTTACCTCTACTCTGGTCGTCATTGACGCCCCCACCACGGAGTTAGCCTCCGCGGCGAGCGCGGCGCTTACCCAAAGGCTCGCCGCAGAGCCGAAATTCTTCAATTCCGTCGAGGACTTAACGGGCAGCGAGTTTTTTGCGAAACACGGTTTGTTGTTTCAGCCGACCAACGATGTTGAGCGGCTGACCAACGGCCTGGGGCAGGCGTCCCCGTTCATCAGTACGCTTGTCGCCGATCCCAGCCTGCGCGGCGTCACGCGCATTCTGTCGCTCAGCCTCGTTGGCGTGCAGCAGGGTCAGGTGAAGCTGGACGACATGGTACGCCCGCTTTCGATGGCGGCGCAGACCGTGGAGACCGCCTTGGCGGGGCGTCCGGCGGTGTTTTCCTGGCAGGAGTTGCTGAAGGGCCAAAAGCCCACGGCCAGCGAACTGCGGCGATTCGTCGAAGTGCAGCCGGTATTGGACTACTCCGAGCTCGAGCCCGGAAAGGCCTCAAGCGACGCCATCCGAAAAGCTGCGTCCGACCTCGGCCTCGCCTCGAAGTACCAGGCGCGCGTACGGCTCACCGGTTCGGTGCCGATGGCGGACGAGGAGTTCAGCACCGTCCAGCAGGGGGCGTTTGTAAACTCGATCGGGACGGTGATCATCGTCCTGTTCATCCTCTGGATGGCGCTGAAATCGGCGCGCATCATCCTTGCCGTATTCATCAATCTTCTCGTGGGTTTAGCGATCACCGCGGCACTCGGTCTGCTGATGGTGGGCGCGTTGAACCTGATATCGGTCGCGTTCGCTGTGCTTTTTGTCGGTCTCGGTGTCGATTTCGGTATCCAGTTCTCGGTCCGCTATCGCTCGTCGCGCTATCAGATCCCGAGCCTGCGCAAGGCGCTGGCGCATACGGCCGAAAGCATCGGCGTGCCGCTGACGCTGGCGGCGGCCGGCGTCGCCGCGGGTTTCATGTCGTTCCTGCCGACCGCCTATCTCGGGCTCTCCGAACTCGGGCAGATCGCCGGCGCGGGCATGGTGATCGCCTACATCACCAGCATCACGCTGCTGCCTGCCTTGCTGACCGTCCTGCAGCCGCCGGGCGAGCCGGAAGAGGTTGGCTATCGCTTCCTCGCGCCGGTCGATCACTTTCTGCAGAGGCACCGCTATGCGGTGATTGGCGCCACAATCGGGATCGCATTGATCGGCTCGCCGCTTCTGACTCGTCTTACCTTCGATTTCGATCCGATCCACTTGCGCAACCCGAAGGTCGAATCGGTCGCGACCTTGCTCGACGTCCAGAGCGATCCGACGCTCGGCGTCAATTCGGTGAACGTGATCGCGCCGTCGCTCGACAAGGCGGCCGACATCGCTACCCAGCTTAGCAAGCTGCCGCAGGTCGCGCAGGTGATGACGCTCGCGAGCTTCGTGCCGCAGGATCAGCCCCAGAAGCTGGCGATGATCAAGGGCCTGGATCAGCAGATCGGGCCGATCCTGTCGCGCGGCCCGGCCGGCAATCCGCCGAGCGATGCCGATAACATCGCCGCGTTGAATTCGTCGGCCGAACGGCTCACCCAGATCGCCGGGACTGCCAAGGGGCCTGGCGCGGATGCGGCCCGGCATCTCGCCGGCGACCTCTCGCGCTTGGCCAAGGCGGATCCGGCAGCGCGTGACAGCGTGCAAAACGCGTTTGTGCTGTCGATGCAGACGGACTTTGCGCAGCTCGGCAACTATCTCCAGGCGACCCCGATCACCGAGGACAACTTGCCGCAGAACCTCAAGCGCCAGTGGGTCACGGCGGACGGCAAGGCCCGCGTCCAGGTCGCGCCGACCGGCAACACCAACGATACCGAGGTCCTGCGCAACTTCGCCAAGACCGTCCTCGCCGCCTATCCGGATGCGATCGGCGGACCGATCTCGATTCTGGAGTCGGGCAATACCATCGTCTCCGCCTTCATCCACGCCGGCATCTATGCGTTGCTGTCGATCGCCGTGCTTCTGTGGGTCGTGCTGCGCCGCTTCGGCGATGTGCTGCTGACGCTGGTGCCGCTGCTCGTCGCCGGCGCGGTGACACTGGAGCTCTGCGTGCTGGTCGGCATGCCGCTCAACTTCGCCAACATCATCGCATTGCCGCTGCTGCTCGGCGTCGGCGTCGCGTTCAAGATCTACTACATCACGGCGTGGCGGGCGGGTCACACCGACCTGTTGCAGTCGAGCCTGACGCGCGCCGTTGTCTGGAGTGCGCTGACGACGGCGACGGCGTTCGGCAGCCTGTGGCTGTCGAGCCATCCTGGCACGTCCAGCATGGGCAAGTTGCTGGCGCTGTCGCTGCTCTGCACGATGTTCGCCGCGGTGCTATTTCAGCCCGCGCTGATGGGTGCTCCCCGCACCACCGACAAGCCCTGAGCAGACCTCGGCCGTCCGCTCATCTGCCTGCGGCGCGCTGCGCGCTTGGCCGGCCTGGGCGCGTGTGGAGCCGGGGGCGGCGCCTGTCGTCGCCTCTTGTTGCGTGGTGCGCGTCCAATTCTGGCCGCCACACAGGAATCCGAGCACGCACCCTTCGACACGCAGCACGTCGGGGTTGGCGAGCTTGATCTTGGCCGAATAAGTGTGGCCGTCCTCGGAATTGTAGATCTCGCCCGTCCACAAATTGGGCTCGGTCGGCGCCATGCCCAACAGGATCGGCATCCCGAGGGTCGGCCGGTTGCGCTTGTTCGGGTCGGGATTCTTGTCGTCGATGCCGGGGCGCTGCTCCCACACAACCACGCCCCAGTATTGGCCGCCGCAGTCGACGACCCGGATGATGGCCAGGCCTTTCTCGACCAGCCAGTCGCCTTTTGGGTCAGTCGGCGCCGCGGTCGCCATAGTCGCGGTCGCAAACGACAGCGTGGCGCCGAAGATGGCAGCACCCAAGGCGGAACGGCTTACCGCCATGGACCGCCTGGTGGCGCGCACCAGCTCCCGAATTGGCCTGGAAGGGGATTTGCAGCGGATTTTAAAGGAGGTTTCAGTTGGCACATTGAAGCTCGCTGTCTGGTCACGCTCCCGCCAGGGCTTTGTAACGCTTGAAATAGACGAAACGGCGGCGTGTTCTGTGTAAAAAAATGCGATCTTTGACCGGAACTCCATGTATTGTCAGCGCGTCTTATCGGGGCGCTAGCGAGCTATGGCACAGGGCCCATCACGGAACCTTGCGTGGTTACGCAGCATCCATACCTTAGGCCGGACCCGGCGAGTGCAGCAAGACAACATGGGCCCCTCCGCCACCGACCTCGCAATGATGGAGCGATGCATTGGGCTGTCGGCGACAGCGAGGAAGCAAGGCGAACTGCCGTTCGCCTGCGTGATTTGCGACGGAGACCGCGTTGTCGCCGAGGCGACGAACCGGGTTCGCCAGGATGGCGATGTGACGCGGCATGCCGAGCTGGTCGCGATCTCCGCGGCCCAGAAGGCGCTCGGTAAAAAGAATTTGTCGCGTTGCACACTGTATTCAACCATCGAGCCGTGCCCGATGTGTTCATTTCCGATTCGAGAAACCCGCATGCGTCGCGTCGTCTACGCGATCAATTCGCCGACGATGGGCGGTGTTTCAAAGTGGAATGTCCTTCGCGACACCGAGATATCGAACGTCATGCCGGAGGCGTTCGGGCCCGTACCTGAAGTCATATCCGGCCTGCTTGCGCGGGAAGCTGAAATGGTATGGTGGAAAAGCCATCCTATCATTTGGGGGATCATCAAACAGCGCGGGTGTTTCGGGCCTGCCCGCACATCGGGCGGACATGATCGCATGCAGGCCATCCGGCCGGCATTCGGCTGGTTTCGCTCTCTTCTGATGCTCCACAACAACTAGGATTGGTTTTCCCATGCGACGGATGTTTGTTGTCTTCGTACTTTCGCTTTTGTTGCCCGCCGGCGTTCTCGCCCAGGGCGCTGGTCCCTTCGCGCGTCTCGAGGGTCAATGGTCCGGCAACGGGACCATCGACATGCAAGACGGACGGCGCGAGGCGCTGCGCTGCCGCGCGACCTATGACGTGCTGGAGGCTGGTCGTGGTCTTCAGCTCAGCATTCGCTGCGCCAGCGAAAGCTTCAATTTCAATCTCCAGAGCAGCGCCAAGGTTGCGGGCGGACGCGTGTCCGGAATCTGGAGCGAGTCGACCCTCAATGCCGGTGGTGATTTGTCCGGCCGGGCTGAAGGCGACCGCATCAGTGTTATCGCCAGTGGGCAGACATTTTCCGCAGACCTGAACCTGACGACGCACGGCGATCGGCAGGCGGTGGTGATCAAGTCGCGCGATCCGCAATCGCAGGTCGTTGGCGCGACGATGAATCTGCGCCGCTAAGCTCTTCAGCGTGTCATTATTTCGCGCGCCGGCCGGCCAGCGTCCGATGGACGTACCGGCGCGCGATCTTGCTCAAGAACATCGCGGTCGGCCGCAGGATGAAGAGGTCGGCGAATAGCGCCGCCAGCATGGCGAAGGCGCTGAGCCAGCCGAACAGCCGCAGCGACGGCAGGCTGGAGAATACGGTCATCGCCAGGCCGCAGGCCAGCACCGCTGAGGTGAGAATCAAGGGCGGCCCGACCAGGACGGTCGCGCGCTCCACGCCGACGCCGGGGTCCGCCTCGATGCTGTCCTCGATCTGCAGACGGTTGAGGAAGTGGATGGTGGCGCTTAAGCCCAATCCGAACGACACCGTGAGTGCGATCACGCTGGCGAACTGAAGCCCCATCCCGAGCACCAGCAGCAGGGTGCCGGCCATCACGATCGGGAAGATACCGGGCAGGATGCTGACCAGCATCACGATGGGCGAGCGGAAGGCGATGCCGATGAAGGCCGCGACGAAGACGATCTCGATCGTCAGTCCCTGGCTCAGCTTGTCGATCATGCTGGCGCTGTTGCGCGCCGCGATGGCCGACAGCCCGGTGACCGCGATGGTGTAGCCCGGGTATTGGGCGCGCACGGCGTTGAGCTGCTTGTCGAGTGCCTGGATGATCGGCAGCAACTGGCTGGCATCCACGTCCGGCACGCGGCCGTTGACGATGACCGCGTTCTGCTTCGCATCAATGAAACGCTGCGTCAGGTACCTGGGCAGCATGTCCACGTATTGCTTGAGCGTGGCGACATCGGGCTTGCCTAGTTTCTCCGTCAGCCATTGCCGCAGCGTCTCCAGCGACCAGACATTGCCGACGCCCGCCTGCTTCTCGACCATGGCATGGACGGCGGCGATGACCGACAGCGTCTCGGGCGAATAGAGCGACTGTCCCTGCGGGAATTCGATCAGCACGTCGATTGGATTGGCGCCGGTCAGCTTGGCATCCAGCCGGTGGCTGGCCTGCACGGCCTGCTCGCGGTCGGGGACCTGATCGGCGAGGCGGTAGCGCGGCTGGAGCTGAGTGTAGGCAATGGACAGGCCGACGACGAGGAGGAAGCCGATCAGCGTGTACAGGCCGGGGTGGCTGACCATGCGCACCGCGATCCAGCGCGAGACCCGGCGCAACCAATCGAGCCCCGTGTCCGCGCCCCGGACATCCGTCATGAATTTCGACTCGTTGCGCACCAGCAGGATGCCGAGCAACGGCACGAGCATAAGGACGGCGACCATGGCGACGACGACCGAGATCAGCCCGGCCTCGCCGAAGGCGCGGATCAGGTCCGACGAGGAAAACTGCAGCGCGATGAACGAGATACCGGCGGTGGCATGGGTGAGCACGCAGGCCGGCCCGACGATGTAGATGGCGTTGCGGAAGGCCTGATACTTGTCATCGCCGGCGAGCAACCGGTCTCGCGCCGCGAAGGTGAGCTGCATGCTGTCGGAGAAGCTGATGACCATGATGAGCGGCGTCATCACATTCAGGAACATATTGAGCCGGAAATCGAGCCAGCCGAGCGTACCGAGCGCGAGCAGGATCGCCGCCAGCGGCGGCGCCGCGGCGATGATCATGAACGAGACGCGGCGGAAGAACAGGACGGCGATCAGGCAGCCGAGCGCGAAGCCGAGCGTGTTGTAGATCAGACGGTCGCGCTCGATGGCGTTGCGGATCTCGAGCTGCATCACCGGCACGCCGGAGAGTTCGGTATGCAGTCCGGCGCCTTCCAGGTCCTTGGCTACGGTGGACCGAATTGTGCCAATGATGGGGGCGAGCTTGCCGGCATTGACCTCGGTCGGATCGAGCGCGAGCACCATCAGCGTCAGCTTGCCGTCATCCGACAGCAGCTTTCCGCGGATGATCTCGTTCGCCATCACGCGATTGAGCAGCTCTTTGTATTGCTCCCCCGTCGGCAGCTCTTCCGGGAAGAGGGGCGCCGGGAGGCCACCGTTCACCGACGGCTCGCGCGCCGAGAAGACGGAGATGAGGCCGCGGGTGCCGTCGACCAGTTGGAGATCGATGGCGAGCTCGCGCAGCTTTTCCAGCGAGGGGCGCTCCAGGAGCCCATCGCCCTCGATCACGACCAGTACGTCGTACTCGCTCGCTGGGAAACGGCGCGAAACCTCCTCATAGGTCTTGTATTCGGGGGTATTGGACCGAAACAGCTGGCTGAGCGAGTCGTCGACCTTGAGCCGCTCGAAGCCGACGGCCGCGCCGGCAATCAGAATGGCGAATGCGATCACGCAAATCAGCGGGTAGGCGAGGGAAAGGAGGCCGATCCGCTCGATGCCGAGCGCGAGATTGCGCGGCGCGGTCACCGGCAGCCGTTCATCGTCGCCGGGCTCAGGAATTATCTTGCTCGACACGAATACCACTCAAGAATGAATGAGGGCGGGCGATCCAGGATGGGAAAATGGCAATGCTTGGCGCTCGCGGCAAGAGAGTCCGCGCGGGCGGTGGGTAAGTCGCTCCGTGACGAAAGTTGCGATCGAACTGACAATGGCACGCTGCGTCTGCTGGGGAACTTCAGTACAGGTTCCGCCAACAACGCCGAAGCCGGACCATAGTTCAGTCGTCACCGTGCGGACAGGAAAATCTGTCACCGGGCCGAAAGTCGGGCCTCGTCGTCGGCTCCGGTACCCCCGAACTAGGCGCTGAGCCTTTTCGGCTCGTCCAAGAGGCGGCACCCCGACTCCAGCAGCGCCGCCTTTTTCCGCGCCATATCCGGATAGAGCAACTTTCCGACGCGCTTCACCGGCTTGCCCGCCACAAGGACAGTATCGACATTGGCGCTGCTGGAGTGAAACAGCACCGTCTCGACCGGGTCGTGACAGGGGAAAAGGGTGTGGTCGTCGGTGCGGATGAAGATGATGTCGGCCTGCTTGCCGGGGGTGAGGGAGCCTACCCTGTGCTCCATGTTCAGCGCCCGCGCGCCGTCGATCGTCACCCATTCCAGCGCTTGGCGGGCGGGGATCGAAACGTCGTCGGTTTCCACGCCCTTCTTGTGCTCCACATCGTGGTCCAGCCCACGCTGCAGCTGCAAGGCATAGCGCGCGGCCCAGATCATCTCGCCACTGATGGTGGATTCGACGTCGATGCCGATGGTTGGCCGCGCCCCGAGCGCTAGCACGCGGCCGGTGACGGGAATGCCATGACCCATCTGCATTTCCACCTCAGGCGCCATGGTGATCGAGGCGCCGGCGCCGACCGACACGCGCAACTCGTCGTCGCTCAGCTTGTTGGCGTGGACGAGATTGACGTGCGGCCCGAGCAGGCCGTCGCTTTGCAGACGGAAGAGGGCGTCCGGCGTCTTGCGGGCGAACGGCAGGCGCGAGCCGATATGGCAACTCGCGATCAGCCCGTACTTTTGCGCGAGCTTGAAATCGCAGACCGTCGATTCATAAGACGCGAGATCGGGCCCTCGGATGCACAGCGCCATGGTGACCAGCGCGTCGTCGCTGCCGAGCCGGTTCCGGCGCAAGCGCTGCACCTCGTCTTCCGGATGCAGGTATTCGGTCGGCGGTACGCCGTGCTTGTCGAGCTTCGGCTTCGGCGTGCCGTGGCCGAAGATCGCGCGGATGCCGGACTCGATCAGGCCGTCGATGGCGCGATCGGAGTGAGCCGGTGTCGGATTGTTGTGGCACCAGTCGAACAGCGTGGTTGTGCCGCTGTTGAGCTGGTTGAGCGCGCCGAGCAGGTTGGCGAGGTAGAGGTCTTCAGGCGTGAAGCGGGTGGCGAGCCCGGCGTGCATGTGGCGCCCGTAATCGGTGAGCGACCAGTTGCCGGCGATGCCGCGGATGCCCGTCTGCCACGTATGCTGATGCGCATTGACGAGGCCCGGCATGACGATCATGCCGCGCGCATCGATGACTTCGGCGCCGTCCGACACCGGCAGGTTTGGCGCGACCGCCGCGATGCGATCGTTCTCGATCAGCACATCGCCGCATGGGATGTCCCCGAGCCGCGCGTCCATGGTGAGGAGAATGGCGTTCTTGATGAGCATGCGTGTCATCGGCGGCTCCGGATAATTCACGCGCTGACGATGATGATTGCGCCGCGCGACGCAATGAACGATCCGGCCGGAAGCGACACGAACGCTGACATGAATTCCCCGCTGCTTGCGCGACGGCCCCCGTCACGGCGGCGCACTCTATGATGACTGCAACAGGCGCCGTCAACACGGATTGGACGAAGATTGCAGTGACAGGTGTTGCACTCGGTGAAAGATTTTGCCCACGCGGAGTGGGCAGGCGCAGGACGATGCCATCATCGTCGGCATCCGCGACGTGGAGTGCGCGCCTTCGGCAAGCTCAAGGCGATGGTCGCTGGCGCGGAGATCGTGCGGCGCGCTGAGTTGATCCCGGGACGGGTGCGGCCACATCGCCGCGCGCGTAAATATTGCTGGAAAAATCGGCCCACGGCCTTAGAGTGCCGGTCCCGATGGCGCTTCATGACCGAGAGTCATGTTTCCGCACGGAACCAGGCGCCGGTAGCTCAGCTGGATAGAGCACCAGACTTCGAATCTGGGGGTCAGGGGTTCGAATCCCTTCCGGCGCGCCAATGACTTAGCCCCCTTGTGCTAGCCCTGTTTTGCAGGCCGTTTTGCAAAGTCTGTTTCCAAAACGTTCTCGAATTTTGCGATGGCGCTTTCAGCTAGCTGACTGGTCCGCGCCAAATACTTGTCCAAGATTTCCTGCGCACGCCGGAGGGTGTGGCCGGTGATCGTAATGATTTCGCCGATGCTGCACCCAGCCCCGAACAGCGTTGTGACCGTCGTTCCGCGTATGTCGTGAAAGTGCAGGTCGGAAATTCCTGCGGCTTTGCATTTCTTCCCAATGTCCAGCGACGTAACGCTTCCGGTAGGCGCGACCGGTCTTGGTCGTGTGACAGCGGCGCGACGCGGAGCGCTATCCAGCGTGATCTTTAGCGCTCTTGTACATGTGACGCGCGCTACCGGAGCGGTCTTGCCCAAGCGATTAGTAACGCCGCAAGTTCGCTGGCTCGTGGCACTCTTGCAGGCGCTCATCAGCCTGCTCTGAGCTGTGTTCAAAGCACTGCACGTCTGGCCGATCTCCTCAAGCTCGAGGATATTCCTAGTGCACCATGCTGAGGTACTCGCCGCCTAATTCTGTCCCTCCTAGGGGCGCACTCCATGAGTAGAACTAAACGATTTCACTCGTTTTGAGTGCTGAATAGCTTCTCCAGAAAGCTCGGCCAATTGTTTCGAAGCGACCGAAAGGACGTGGTCCGTCTCGGGGGCATGGGGTAAAATGATCGCGCACTTTTGCCGGGGACAGTCAGCGACCCTCTGCGACATGGCGTCTCCACCATACGAATCTGCGTATCGGCCATGGATCAATCTATGCCGAAGAAGTGTGGCGGAGCTCAAGAGGCAGTCTCGAGCCGCGAGCGAGAGCTTCGCTTGCTGGTGGAGACGATCCCGGCGCTGGTGTGGCGAGCTGGACCCGATGGCAATATTGACTACGTCAACAAGCGTGTCCTCGACTATCTTGGCGCGCAGCTTGGCGACGTCGCTGGCTGGAGATGGGTGGAGAAAGCCCACCCGGACGACGTCGCATTCAAGATAACGAACTGGCTAAAGAGCCTCGAATCCGGAAATCCTCACGATGTCGTCTGCAGATTTCGCGGAGCGGACGGCCGATATCGCTGGTTCAATGTACGCGGAGAACCACTGCGGGCCAGTGATGGCACCGTGCTCAGTTGGTACGGCGTCCTGATCGACATCGATGATCGAAGAAAGGCGGAGGAGGCCCTTCGAGAAAGCGAATTTAAGCTCCGTCAAATCTTGGAAACGGTACCGAGTCTCCTCTGGTCGACCGGCCCCGACGGCGAACCGACCTACGTCAATCAGCGCATTTCGGACTATACCGGCACGCGACAGGAGGAGTTTAGGCATCGCGGTTGGGAGGCGTTCCTGCACCCGGACGACCTTCCGGAAACTTCACAGGCTTTCTATCGGGCAGTTCAGACCGGAACGTCCCACGAGGCTGTGCACCGTGTGCGCCGGGCGGACGGCGAGTATCGTTGGCACCACACTCGTGCCGAGCCTCTGCGCGATCAAGAGGGACGCATCATCCAGTGGTATGGCCTGTCTGTTGACATCGATGAACGAAAGAAGGCCGAAGAGCGGCTACGCCGCAGCGAAGCCTATCTGGCGCAAGCACAGAGGCTCGGTCACAGCGGTGTGGCGGCCTACAACGAGACGACGGTTTTCTATGGATCGGAGGAGATTTACCGCATCTGGGGGTTTGACCCGGCGCACGGTGTTCCGAGCCGCGAAGCCGTGTTCCAACGGATCCACGCGGGCGACCGGGACCGGCACCGCGCAGCGGTTCAGCGCGCGTTGGACGAAAAAAGAGGCTACTCAATCGCGTACAGAATCGTACTGCCCGATGGAACGGTCAAACACCTCGAATCAATCGGCCAACCTGTGTTCTCCGCAAGTGGGGAACTTGTCGAGGTCGTCGCCACACAGATCGACGTGACCGAGCGAAAGCGGGCCGAAGAAGCATTGCGGGAGAGCGAGGCGAAGCTTCGCGACTACGCCGAGACCGCCTCGGATTGGTTTTGGGAAATCGGCCCGGACTACAAGTTCACGCTGCTGACAGAGAATGCGTTTGGGGTACCCGTGGCCCAGCGACTCGGCACGCCGTGCTGGGATCACGCTCTCGACCGTGAATCCGAACCGGAGAAGTGGGGGCATATTTGGGCAACCCTCGACTCACGCAAGCCGTTCCGTGACTTCGTATATCGCGCCATGGGCGGCAATGGCTCTCCAATGTACGTGAAGGCGAGTGGCAAACCAGTGTTTGACAGCAACGGAGAATTCCGTGGCTATCGCGGCACCGGCATCGATGTGACAGCGACCATGCGTGCGCGGGAGGAGCATGAGCGACTGCTCCGACTGGAGTCCGATCTGGCGCACATGAACCGCCTGAGCGTCATGGGGGAACTGACCGCCTCGCTGGCTCACGAGATCACCCAACCGATCGCCGCCGCACGAAACAACGCCCGTGCGGCCATGCGCTTCTTGGACAGAGGTCCGCCGGATCTAAGCGAAGTCAGGGAAGCGCTGGAATGCATCGTGGCCGATGCCGATCGTGCCGGAGATATCATCGATCGTGTCCGTGATCACATCAAGAAGGCGCCTCCGCGAACGTTTCGTTTCGATCTGAATAAGGCGATCGAAGAAGTGATTGGATTGGCGCGAAGCCCAATCACCGCGAATGGAGTCTCGGTTCGAACTCGCCTTGCGGAGGCGCTGCTTCCCGTCGAAGGGGATCGTGTTCAATTGCAGCAAGTCGTGCTGAACTTGATCCTGAACGCGGTCGAAGCCATGAGCACGGTCGTGGCGGAGCCACGGGAGTTGTTGATCAGCACCGAGCAAACCCGGACCGGTGGCGTTCTCGTGTCCGTGCGCGATTCCGGGCCGGGCATTGATCCGGACCAACTCGATCGTGTTTTCGAGGCGTTTTACACGACGAAGTCGAGCGGAGTAGGGATGGGGCTGTCGATTTGCCGATCGATCATCGACGCCCACGGCGGCCGGCTGTGGGCAGAGGCGAATGAACCTCACGGCGCCATCTTTCAATTCACGTTGCCCGGCGCGGACAAGGAGCTCACGGGTTCTCGTCGCCCGGCTCACACGACTCGAGAGCTGCACGAAGACACCGTATCAGATGCTGCTCATCAACCGGCTTACGAAGGTAACCAACAACCCCATCATTCAGGGCGCGGACGCGGTCAACGTCGTCGGGGTAGGCAGTCACGAGGATCGTCGGAATCGCGTAACCCGCCTCGATGAGGTATTCATGGAGCTCGAGCCCGGTCATCGCGGGCATATGGACGTCAGCGATCAGGCAGGCGGTTTCGCCGAGACGAGGCGATGCGAGAAACTCGGCTGCCGACGGAAAGGCCGCGACGTCGTAGCCAAGCGATCTCATGAGCCTCCTCATGGAGTCGCGGAAGAACTGATCGTCCTCGACGACCGAGACCATCGACGGTGTCGGCATACGTGCTCCGGCAGTTTTCACGAGCTGCGACGCGGGTGCGCCAACAACGCCATCGGACCGCATGCGATTGGGATAACCTGCGCCCAAGAGTGATCCTGGAGCAATACCAGTGTCCGTAAACTTTGGCTTATGCCAGGACGCGAATTTTCGTCAGCGGCGGCGGCAGGATGCCGCCGAAGGGATGATGGAGCGCATAAGCTTTCGTTTACGCTCGCGCACATGCCTGACGGAGTGTGAGACTGTTCACATTTATCGGCCGGGACTAAGCTTACGGCAGAGCAGCTACGCGAAACTTGCAAACCGAGACAAAGGCTCATTTGCGTGACCTTTTGACCGTGAGCAGCAGCGATGCCTGACCCGAACGCTACCGTCTTGATCATCGACGACGATCCGGCCCTGCGAGCCTCGATCGGCCGTCTGTTGCGATCGCTCGGCCTGGATGCTCGGCCGTTTGCGTCCATCTCCGAGTTTCTTGAGTCCGACCCGCCGGACGGTCCCACTTGCCTGGTGCTCGACGTCAGATTGCCGGGACGAAGCGGCCTTGATCTTCAACGCGAGCTCGCCGCGGCGAACCGGGAGATCCCAATCATCTTCATCACAGGCCATGGCGATGTTCCCATGTCGGTGCAGGCGATGAAGGGCGGTGCAATTGAGTTCCTGACCAAGCCGTTCCGTGATCAGGAGCTGCTCGACGCCATTCAGCTCGGTCTTTCTCGCGATCGTGCTCGGCGGGAGAATGAAGAGACCCTCGTCGCTCTCAGGGAGCGCTTCGCATCGCTGAGCCCCAGGGAGCGCGAGATCATGATTCAGGTCGCGCGCGGTCGCCTCAGCAAACAGATTGCCGGCGATATCGGCATCGCCGAAGCCACGGTGAAGGTACACCGCAGCCGTCTGATGAAAAAGATGAGGGCTACCTCGATTGTCGCGCTCAGCCGAATGGCGGAAAAGCTGCAATTGGTACCCGAGGAGCAGCACCACTGCTGAGTCGAAGCCGCACCAGCAGTGGTGGTTCTACGGCCTTTCGACCTGCCGTCCTTCGCGTGTAATCCAAAGTTCAGCACAGTGAAGCCATATCGCTATTCCGCGCCACCTGCGTGCAATAGATCGCGGCATTCAAAATCGTCAAATTGCGCGTCAAGTCAGGCTGCAAGACGGATCGCCTGATGTCTAGCAGGCCGCAGTCGCGGAGCCGGCACCGGGCGACCTTGCATCACCGACGAGAGGAATACGACAAGTGCCTCCCGATTTGAAACTCGTCACCTGGAGTCCGCGAGTAGACGCGCCCGGATCAAACCATCGCGAAGCTCGACCGGATGTGGGACTTCTGCTGTCCGGGTCGGATTCCTTCTATGCGGACGGACGTTCCGCGCAGCTCGGCCGTCGCGTCAGCGACCCGCTCACGGCACGGGAGCGCGAGGTCCTTGCCATGATCGGCCAAGGCTTCACCAACAAACGTGTCGCCCGGATCCTCGGGATCTCGCCGGAGACAGTGAAATCGCACGTCAAACGTATCTTCTTGAAACTGGCCGTCAGCACGCGCGCCGAGGCCGTATCTCGCGCAGGATCGCTTGGGCTGTTGTGATCTTCGGCCATCGCCTGAAGCACACTCATGTTGCGCATCATCATTTTTGCCTCCGCACTTCTGATCGATCCAGCGATAACCGCCGGGGTCGAGATGCCGGGTTGCAGTCAACTCTCCGATCTCTCCGCGGCTCGCCTTCGCTGGGCGGCAGTGCGCAAGAAGCCTGTCAAACCTGCTCACAATGAGGAGAGTTGTCGCTCCTATGGAACGAATTTCTTCGAGGCGGTGACCACGCGCCAAGCTGTGTCCTTCTGCAGGGACAGTATCGACCGGGAGCGGACCCTCGAACTACTCGACACCGAGATCGAGGCCTTTAACGCGCTCATCGGGACACAGTGCAGCGGCTAATGGGGTGTCGGCGCTTGATCGGCCGGGCGAAGGCGAGAGCGGCGCACCAGTTCGTTTGAATATTCCCCTCGTCGCCCTTCGCATCCCCCGTCGACCGACATGCGATCCCCCGTTCGGGGGATCGTTTGAGAGGCGAAAGTGTACGACCTCTATCCCGACAAGAGACGAACACTGACACAAACGTCGAACGAATTGCAGGAGATCGTCATGGCTGAGCGCGCCGCCGCGCTGACAAGCTTCGTCGCTGCCGCCCTCGTGGCCGCAACCGCAGCCGACGCGTCGGCCCGCGACGGGACTGCCGAGCAGCGCTGGGCCTGCGAACACGACGCACTCACTTTCTGCAGCCGCGAGCTTCCCGACGTGGACCGCATCACGGCCTGCATGGTCAACAATCTCAAGAAGCTGAGCCCACGGTGCCGCGCCCAATTCAGAGAGCCCGCGGCGGCGTCCGAATCGACCCGGAGCGCTCACGACGTTTGGTGACGCTGCATCCGCCGCGAACCGATTCAACTGGACATCAAAAGGAGAAATGACATGGCGACAGCGACTGCAACGGCGGTCAAGGAGGCCAAGCAGGCGAAGCCGCTCCCGGCGCCGAACAGCGACTTCTACCAGCTCGCCGATGTACTGACCGCCGACGAAAAGGTGGTGGTGAAAAAGGTGCGGACGTACATGGAGTCCCATGTCGCGCCGGTCATCAACAAGTATTGGTCTGACGACGCGTTTCCGTTCGAGCTGCTGCCGTCGTTCAAGGAGCTGGGCCTCGGCGGCCTCGGATACGAGGGCTACGGTTGCGCGGGCGGAAGCCAGAAGCTGTTCGGCTTCGTCGCGATGGAGTTGGCACGCGTCGACGCTTCGTTCTGCACGTTTTTCGGCGTGCACAGCGGCCTGGCCATGGGCTCGATCTATCTCGACGGATCGGAGGAGCAGAAGCAGAAATGGCTGCCGCCGATGGCGCGCTGGGACAAGATCGGCTGCTTCGCGCTCACCGAGCCGTTGGTGGGTTCGGGGACCAGCGGTGGGCTGACCACAACTGCCAAACGCGAAGGCGACACCTGGATTCTCAACGGGCAGAAGCGCTGGATCGGTAACTCGACGTGGTGCGATATCTCGATCGTCTGGGCGCGCGACCTCGCCGACAATCAGGTCAAGGGTTTCATCATCGAGAACAAGACCACGCCCGGCTTCAGCGTCGAGAAAATTGAACACAAGATCGCGCTCAAGGTGGTCCAGAACGGGCAGATCACGCTCAAGGACGTGCGCGTATCGGAAGCGAACCGCCTGCAGGGCGGCAACTCGTTCCGCGATACCGCGCGGGTGCTGCGGATGACGCGCTACATGGTGGGTTGGGCCTCGACCGGCATCCAGATGGGTGCGTTCGAGGCAACGCTCAAGTACGCCCAGGAGCGGTTGCAGTTCGGCAAGCCTATCGCGTCGTTTCAGATGGTGCAGGATCTGCTCGCCAAGATGCTCGCCAACGTGACCGCCTGCCAGTGCCTGATGGTGCGGCTGGCGCAAATGGATGACGAGGGCAAGCTCGGCGATCATCACGCGTCGCTCGCGAAGGCGTTCTGCACGGCAAAATCGCGCGAGACAGTCTCTTGGGGCCGCGAGCTCCTGGGCGGCAACGGCGTCGTCGCCGACTACAACGTCGCGCGCTTCTTCGCAGACGCCGAAGCACTCTACTCATACGAAGGCACTTATCAGATGCAGAACCTGATCGTCGGCAAGGCCATCACCGGCCTCGGCGCCTTCGTGTGAGCAAGGGCGAGCCGGTGGTTTGTTCTCCCCGGCCCGCTGGCTCGCCCCCCTCATTGCAGACAGGAAACATGACTATGGATTCGACAACGACAACGGGCAGGCCGTCGCCCGCAGTGGTGCGCACCGCTTCGCCGACAGCAGCACTGACGCTCGCCAATGTCCTGTACGAGAAGAAAGGCGCCATCGCCTATGTGACCGTCAATCGGCCCAAGGTGCTCAACGCGCTCAATACGCCGACCTGGAAGGACCTGCAAACCGCATTCGAGGATGCGCGTGACGACGCAACCATTCGCGGCGTCATCCTGACGGGGGCCGGCGACAAGGCGTTCGTCGCCGGGGCTGACATCAGTGAGCTCGCGCAAGTCACGGCGTTCGAGGCTGAGCAGTCCAGCCGTTTCGGGCAGGGGGTGCTCGATCTCATCGAAAATCTCGGTAAGCCGGTGATCGCAGCCGTCAACGGCTTTGCACTCGGCGGCGGCTGCGAGACCGCGATGGCCTGCACCATCAGGATCGCAGTTGAAACTGCGAAATTCGGCCAACCCGAAGTCTCGCTCGGACTCGTTCCGGGCGGCGGCGGAACGCAGCGTCTGCCGCGGCTGGTCGGCAAGGGCCGCGCGCTGCAGCTCATTCTCTCCGGAGAAATGATCAGCGCGCAGGAGGCTTATCGCATCGGCCTCGTCAATGAGGTCGCTCCAGCCGCCGATCTCATCGCGCGCGCTGAAGCAATCCTGAAGAAGATCACCGCCAACGCTCCCATTGCCGTCAAGTTCGCGCTCGAGGCCGCGAACAAAGGACTGGAGACGAGCCAAGGCGAGGGCTTGCTGCTCGAAGCGTCGTACTTCGGCCTCTGCGCCGCAACCGAAGACAAGAAGGAAGGCACGAGCGCCTTTCTCGAGAAGCGCGCGCCGAATTTCCGCGGCCGGTGAAGGCAGCAACTCAATACGGGATCAAAGGAAGAGTCATGGCAAGCGATAATATCTTCTCCGGACTGAAAGTGGTGGACTTGGCCAGCTTCATCGCGGGGCCAGCCGCCGCGGTGATCCTGTCCGACTTTGGCGCCGACGTGATCAAGGTCGAGCCGCCAGCTGGCGACACGTGGCGGATTGGTTACAAAGTGCCACCGCAGCCCCGAGCAAAAGACAACTATCCCTGGCATCTCAACAATCGGAACAAGCGCGGATTCGCGCTCGATCTGAAGTCGCCCGAAGCGAAAGACGTTCTGCAGCGGCTGGTCGCGTGGGCAGACGTTCTGATCGTCAACACGCCGCATCC
The DNA here is from genome assembly GCA_036519015.1 of Pseudolabrys sp. Lineage (GTDB taxonomy): Bacteria > Pseudomonadota > Alphaproteobacteria > Rhizobiales > Xanthobacteraceae > Pseudolabrys. Next base: position 43,059 of record DATDMA010000263.1, read on the forward strand.
GGCTCGCGAGAAGCTGAAGCTCGGCTACGACGACGTAGCGGCTTGGAATCCGCGTCTGATCTATGCAGACGTGACCGGCTATGGCGACAACGGGCCTGACGCCCATCTGCCCGGATTCGACATCACATCGTATTGGGCGCGAAGCGGTCTGCTGTCCCTGATGCGCGATGCAGGCGCCCCGCCGACACTCCCAATCTCGGGCAGTGGTGACCATGCGACGGCGGTTGGCCTGTTCTCTGCGATCGTCATGGGACTGTACCGGCGTGAGCGCACGGGCAAAGGCTGTTCTGTCACCACATCACTGCTCGCCGAGGGCATTTGGGCCACTGGCGTCCACATTGCTGGAGCTCTGGCGGGGGGGACGCCCTATCCATTGCACGATCGGCAAAACCCATCTAACGCGACCCTCAATCCCTACAAGGCGTCTGACGGCAGCTGGTTCATACTGGTGGTTACACCGGACAAATTTCAGGCGTTGGCGACGAGCATTGGCCGGCCGGATTTGCTGACCGATCCGCGCTTCAGTGACGCGGCTAAACAGACAACGAACGCCCCGGAGCTCAGGGCAATCCTAGATGACGTGTTCACCAAGCAGCCGATGCAGCACTGGCGCGAAGTCTTCGACAAAGCGCACATCACGTACGGCGCGATTGTGGCCCCCGCCGACGTCGTCAATGACCCGCAATTGCGCGCGAACAACATCGTCGTTCCAATCGAGGGCGCGGGTGGCAACCTGACGCTTACGATCAGCAGTCCCATGCAGGTGCACGGCGTTGCAAAGGAAGCCGCACACCGCGCGCCCGGACTCGGCGAGCACAATGACGAAATCCTGCACGAACTCGGGTTCGACGCCGCCCAGATCGAAAAGCTTTATGCCGGCGGCACCGTGCCGAAGGCCAAGGAACGTGCGGCGTAGCGTCGCCCGAACATTGAAGGCCTGCATAGGAGCTAGATGATGGGCGATATCAATACAGAGCATTCCGGAAGCATCCTTCGCGTCGAACTGAATCGTCCGGCCAGAAAAAACGCGATGACGTCGCAGATGTACGTGACGCTCGCGGATATCTTCAATGAAGCGGCCAAGGACGAGAGCACACGTGTCGTGCTCTGGCATGGCGCAGGCGACTCATTCAGCGCGGGCAACGATATTGAGGATTTTCTGAAGAATCCGCCAGGGCCTGGAGAGTCTCCGCAGGCTCAGTTGATGAAGGCGTTCATCGATTTCGACAAGCCGTTGGTCGCAGCCGTGCAAGGTGCCGCCATCGGCGGCGGGACCACGATGCTGACGCACTGTGACTTCGTCTACGCCGGCGAGAGTGCAAAGTTTCAAATGCCTTTCATCAATCTTGCCGTGGTGCCGGAATTTGGATCGAGCTACGCCGTTCCGGCGCGGATCGGACATATCCGCGCGGCTGAGCTTATTCTGTTGGGCTCGCCTTTCGATGCCCGGCGGGCGGCGGAGCTGGGATTAGTCACGCAGGTCGTGCCCGATCAGAATTTGCTGGCGACGGCAACCGAGGCCGCACGAAAGTTGGCGGCGAAGCCTATGCGCGCGCTGCAAGCCAGCAAGAGGCTCATGAAGCAGCCCTTCCGCCAGCAGCTCAAGGCGGCAATGGAGGCCGAGAACCAGGAGTTCAGTGCGCGGATTCGCTCCGACGAAGCAAAGCAGGCCCTCGGCGCGTTTCTCGAGCATCGCAAGCCTGCGGAGCCGGTGCGATGATGTACGTGCACTCGCTCGGGCGAGCCGCTCGATATTATCCGGAGCGCCCGGCGGCCTTTGGCTCCGAGGTCAAGCATTCGACCTTTCGCGATCTGCATGAGCGTGTCGCCGCCGTTGCCGCCGCGCTTGGCCGCCATGGTTTTCATGCAGGCGACCGGCTTGCCTTGCTGCTCCCCAACGAACCCGAGTACCTCGAGTTGATCTATGCCTGCAGCTGGCTGGGCGTGATTGCGGTGCCGGTGAACGCCCGATCGTCGGCGGCCGAGCTCGATCGCGTGCTCGCCGACGCCAATCCGCGCGGCTTAATTCGGCACTCGTCGCTGGCCGCGCCGACCGTGCAGCTTCCATGGGAGCTCGTGCTGGATAAAGAGCCGCTCGACGTTTCGGGAAGGCCCGGTTCCGACCCGATTTACGACTCGGACGCGACACTGGCTCTCATCTACACGAGCGGCACGACCGGCCATCCCAAAGGGGTGGCCGTGACCCACGCGAACATCCAGGCCAACATCGATCATCTCAATTACTGGATGCCTTACCGCGAAGGCGGTGTGCATCTGCACGCGGCGCCGGTTTTTCACATCCTCGATTTTCCGTTCATCTTCGCGGCGCCGGCGTTCGGCACGTGCCAGATCACGATCCCGAGGTTCAGCGCAGCGAGCTTCTGCGAGACGGTCGCCCGGGAACGCGTCAGCCACACCGTTTTGGTGCCGACGATGATCAACCTGTTGGCGCAGTTCTCGGCTGTTAGGGACTTCGATCTGACCAGCCTCGAGGCCTTGGCCTACGGCGGATCACCGATATCCCCTGCATTGGTCCGTCAAACCAGAGCGGTCCTGCCACATGTCAAGCTCGTCCAGGGCTACGGGCTGAGCGAGACAGGCTTTCTCACCGGCCTCCAGGATCACGAGCACACTGAGAACCGGCTCACGTCCTGTGGCCGGCCGGCTCCCGGCGTCGACTTGCGTGTCGTCGACGACTCCGGGAGGGAGCTCGGACCGGGACAGCGTGGCGAGCTGGTGGCGCGCGGCGCCAACGTCATGCGCGGTTACTGGAACAATCCGGAGGAAACCAGGCTCTCGTTTCGGGACGGAATGTTTCGAACGGGCGACGTCGGCTACCGCGACGCGGATGGCTATTTCTACATCCTCGACCGCGAGAAGGACATGATCGTTACGGGCGGAGAGAATGTCTATTCCGGCGAGGTCGAAGCCGTCATTTACGAACACCCTGCGGTTCTGGAAGCGGCAGTGTTCGGAATACCTGACGCGCAATGGGGCGAGCTCGTGGCGGCGTGCGTGGTGCGCAAGCCCGGAAGAGCGCTCAGCACCGATGAACTGATCGCTCATTGCCGGCGTTTCCTCGCCACCTACAAAATCCCGCGCCACATCGAGTTCTCGGAAACCGAGCTGCCGAAAAGCGGTAACGGCAAGATCCTGAAAAGGCTCCTGCGTGCACGCTTTTGGGTTGGTCAGAAGCGCGCCGTCGGTTGATCGCAAGCCGAAAACGTGTGGCGCACAATTGTAAAAGGAGAACACCATGAGTGAAACTGTGGCGACGAATGCGAAATCGAAATCAATATCAGGCGGCAAGAAAGGTTCGGCTGGCCGACTGTTTGTTCTCGATGTGAGCGACAATCGTATTCAATCGATGAACCCGGATGGCTCCGACCGGAAGGTGATTGTCACCGAGTGTCACCTTCCGGATGGCATCGTGGTCGACGTCGAAGCGGGTCATATCTACTGGACCAACATGGGCTCAACGCCCAGCGTAAACGATGGCTCCATCGAGCGCGCCGATGTCGACGGAAAGAATCGGAAGGTCATCCTTCCCAAGGGTGTCACGTTCACGCCGAAGCAGATCCACCTCGATAAGAGGAGCGGCAAGCTCTATTGGTGCGACCGCGAAGGGATGCGCGTGATGCGCTCGAATCTCGACGGGTCGCAGATTGAGACGCTCGTCGAGACAGGCCGCGGCGACGTGGATCGACGCGATCAGACCAGATGGTGCGTTGGGATCACCATCGATCCCGTCCGCCAGCAAATCTACTGGACGCAAAAAGGCCCGGATAACGGGGAGCAGGGCCGCTTATTTCGCGCAGGGCTCCAAATCCCCAGCGGTGAGACCGCGGCCAACCGCTCCGACATCGAAGTGTTCTTCGACCGCTTGCCTGAGCCGATCGATCTCGAGCTCGACCTCGAGAATCGGGTGCTCTACTGGACCGATCGCGGCGACCCTCCGCGCGGCAATACGGTGAACCGTGCCTCGATCGATGCCAAGCCCCGAACGCCTGAGATCGTGCTGACGCATCTGATGGAAGGGATCGGCATCGCGCTGGATGTCCAAGGCGACCGGATGTTTGTGACCGATTTCGCCGGCTCGGTCTACTCCGCCAAGCTCGATGGGTCGGGCGAGCGCAATTTTCTCTTCGCGCAGGGCAACCTCACCGGCATCGCCTACACGGAAATCTAAAACCCCTTTCAAGGAGAACCGACCATGTCCAATAGCAAACCTATTCGCCGCATCGCCATCATCGGAACAGGCGTCATTGGCGCGAGCTGGTCGGCGCTGTTCCTGGCGAAGGGACTAGACGTCGTCGCGACCGACGTTG
>DATDMA010000264.1:0-3087 GCA_036519015.1 Pseudolabrys sp.
GAGGCCGCCGACGCAGTCGCCGCCGAGATCTCCAATGCGCCTTACCGGCGCGCCTCGCGCACCTCGATCTCCGGCGCATTGCAGTTCGCCAGGCCGCTGTTCGACAACAGCGGCTATCGCGGCGTCCGGCGCGTGATCGACGTCTCCGGCGACGGCACCAACAATAGCGGCGTGCCGGTCGCACCGACGCGCGACGAGGTGGTGGCGGACGGCATCACCATCAACGGCCTGCCGCTGATGCTCAAGCGCCCCACTGCCGGCACGCTCGATATCGACAACCTCGACGTCTACTACGAAGACTGCGTCATCGGTGGCCCCGGCGCCTTCATGATCCCGATCCGCGAGCGGACGCAGTTCATCGAGGCGACGCGCACCAAACTTATCCTGGAAGTCGCCGGGCGCGACCCCGATGCGCGCGTCATCCCGGCTGCAGCGCATGCGCCGCGCATTTCCTGCACCATCGGCGAGAGGCTGTGGCAGGAGCGCTGGGGCGGCGGATTGGATTTTCAGTAAACTTATTGTTTGTCATGGCCGGGCTTGTCCCGGCCATCTCGATAAGGAAGGCACGGCCTCGCCATCCTAAGCGGGATGCCCGGGAAAGGCCCGGGCATGACAAAGGATAGGCCTTACGATCGTTCAAACGTCGCCACCAACTCCACATGCGGCGAATATCGGAACTGGTCCACCGGCGTGACGCCGATGAGCTTGTAGCCGCCGTCGATCAGGATCTTCGCATCGCGCGCGAAAGTCGCCGCATCGCACGACACCGCGACGATCGTCTTCACGACACTCTTGGCGAGCTCGTGCGCCTGCGCTTCGGCGCCCTGACGCGGCGGATCGAACACCACGGCGTCGAAATTCTTCAGCTCCATCGGCAGATACGGCCGCCGGAACAGATCGCGCGCGACAGCCTCCACCTGCTTCAGACCGCTCGTGGTCTGCGCGGCACGCTCCAGCGCCTTCACAGCGCTCGCCTCGCTGTCGGCCGCGGTCACGCGCGCGGTCTCGGCGAGACGCAACGCAAACGTTCCGATGCCGGCAAACAGATCGGCGACCCGCTTGGCCTTGCCGACATGCTGCGTCACAAGCTGCGCGAGCGTGGCCTCGCCCAATGCCGTCGCCTGCAGGAAGGCGCCCGGCGGCAGCGGCACATTGGTTCGGCCAATTCTAAGGATCGGCTGCGAGGTCTGCGTGACGAGCTCGCCGTGGCGCGTGAGGCGGGCCAGTCTGTGCTTGTCGGCGACGCCGGCAATCGCTGTCGTCTGCTTCGTGGACAGCGGGCCGGAGCCGCGCACGTCCACATCCATGCCGCTGTCGGTCGCCGTCACATGAATGTCGAGCGGCTTGTTCGTTGGCTTGAGAATCTCGGCGATCGCCCAGGCCGCCGGCACCGCGCCATCGAGACCCGGCGCCAGCACCGGGCACGCGTCAATGGCGACGATGTGATGCGCGCGGGGCGCCGTGAAGCCGACCTCCAGCACATCATGCGTGCCGCGCCGCGCATGCAGCACTGCGCGCCGGCGGCCGGCACCGTGCGCATCGACGAGATCGGCGACCGGCGCGATGAGGTTCGCCTGCGCCAGCGCCTCGACCACCAAAGAGCGCTTCCACAAATGATATTCCGCAAGCGACCAGTGCTGCATGGCGCAGCCGCCGCAAGTGCCGAAATGCTTGCAGATCGGCACCGCGCGCTCGTGGCTGGGCTTGTCCACGTGCACCAGATGCCGCCGGTCCGGATGACCGGGCACGGCGTCGACCGTCACCACCTCGCCCGGCAGCGTATAAGGCACAAATGCGGGCCCAATGGGCGTATCGGCGACGCCGTCGCCGCGATGCCCCAGGCGGTTGATGGTCAGTTGTTCGGTCATGAGCCGGCTTAGCCGACAAGCGCCACCGCGGGCAATGCTCAATGCGGCACGGCGTGGCCCGGCGCTACCGGCATGTAGCCGCGGCGGGTCAGCGCGTTGAACCGCCACACCAGCAGCAAAGCATAGAGCCCGAGCCCCACCGTGAAGCCGATCCAGATGCCCGCCGCCTCCAGCTTTGCCGCAAAGGCGAGGGTGTAAGAGGTTGCAAAGCCAACCACCCAGAAGCTCACGGCCGCGAAGATCATCGGCACGCGCGTATCATTGAGCCCGCGCAGCGCGCCGGCGGCGATGGTCTGGATGCCGTCGACGACGAAGAAGGTCGAGCCGAACGCCAGCAAAGTCGCCGCCAGCGCGACGGTTGCGCCCGCATCGGCGGTATGCGCACCGAGGAACGCAAGCGGGATCACATGCCGCAACGCGACGATGACCAGCACCATCGCCGCCATGAACGTCGCGCCGAGCCCGATCGCGGCAAAGCCGGCGCGGCGGCTTCCTGCTGAATCCTCGCGGCCGACCGCGTGGCCGACGCGCACCGTCGCCGCCATGGAGATGCCGAACGGCACCATGAACAGCACGGCCGCCACCTGCAGCGCGATCTGATGCGCCGCCAGCGCGGTGGTGCCGATCCAGCCCATGAGGATGGCGGCGCTCGCGAACAGCCCGTATTCCAGCAGGAATGCGCCCGAGATCGGCGCGCCGACGACAACGAGCTGCCGCAACAGCGCGCCGTCGAAACGCCAGAAGCGGTTCAGCACCCGGTATTTCTTGAACGGCCGCTGCGTATAGGCGATCCAGAATCCAGCGACGCACATGCCGATATTGACCAGCGTCGTCGCCGTCCCGGCGCCGAGCAGCTCGAGTCGCGGCAGGCCGAACGCGCCATAGATGAGCGCGTAAGCGAGCAGCGCATTCGCGGGGATCGCGGCGAGCGTGATCCACAGAGCGGGCTCCGGCCGGTTCACCGCGCTCATGAAGCCGCGCAGCGCGATGAACCACCAGGCCGGCAGCAGGCTCCAGCCGAGCCCGGTGAGATAGGTCCCCGCGAGCCGCGCCGTCTCCTGTTCCTGGCCGAGCGCGAGCAGCAGCGTCTCGCCCATGGACTGGAGCGCGATCAGCGGAATGCCGAGCATCACCGAGGTCCACAGACCGACGCGCAGCGCGCGCCGCACCATGCGCGGGTCGCGCGCGCCGTAAGCCTGCGCCGCCAGCGGCGCTACCG
>DATDMA010000265.1:0-4583 GCA_036519015.1 Pseudolabrys sp.
CGAGAAGGGCCTGATGTTCCGCAAGGAACTGCCCGAGGGGCAGGGCATGCTGTTCGACTTCCAGCGCGACCAGGACGTCGGGTTCTGGATGCAGAACACCTACATTCCGCTCGACATGATCTTCATCAAGGGCGACGGGCGCATCCTGCGCATCGCCGAGAACACCGAGCCGATGTCGACTAAGGTCATCCCCTCGGGTGGGCCAGTGCGCTTCGTGCTCGAGGTGATCGCCGGTACCGCCCGCAAGTTGGGTATCGCCCCGGGCGACCGGGTGGCCTCGCCGCTGATCGGGCGGTAGGCGCCTCCGGCTTGCTTGCTGGCGCGGGGCGGAGCGTGTATCGAACGCCCGCACGAGCCGTTTCCAAAGCCGTTCGTGGCGGGGCATAGCGCAGTCTGGTAGCGCGTCTGGTTTGGGACCAGAAGGTCGCAGGTTCGAATCCTGCTGCCCCGACCATTTGGCGGAATAGCCAGCCACCCCTCCATCGCGCCCCGGTCTCGGGGAAAAGTCTTTTAACTTCCGTGCGTTGCGTCTCATTCTTGGCGTGCCGGTTTCACTTCAAGCGCGAGCGCCTCACATGATCGGCGGCCAGCCGATCGGGTGCATGCGCTGGATGATCTTGGCGAGCGAGAGAATGCGCGGCTCCTCGAAGCGGGCGCCGACGATCTGCAGGCCGACCGGGAGGCCGTCGCTGGTCTTACCGGCGGGCACGCTGCCGCCGGGCAGGCTCATCAGCGTGATGAGGAACGAGCCGGCGATCCAGTCGGTATAGTTGGCGAGCGTCTTGCCGTTGATCTCGGTCGGGAAGTTTTGGTCGACCGGGTATTGCTTCACCGGCGAGGCGGGCGTGAGCAGCAGGTCGTAACGCCCGAACAGGTCGGCGAACTTGAGGAACAGCTTGGCGCGCACCTGCTCGGCTTTGGCGAGGTCGAGCGGCGTCACCGTCAGGCCGGCCTTCACGTTGCCCTGGAGGTTGGGTCCGAACTCTTCCAGATGGTCGAGATTGGCAAAATGCTGTCCGACCATCCACAGCCCGCGCCAGGCCTGATAGGGCTCGCAGCCTTCGGACGCGTCGAACTGGATTTCCTCGACGGAGGCGCCGGCATCTTTCAGCGACAGCGCGGTCTTGCGGCAGATGGCGTCGATCTCGGTGTCGACGCCGATGCCGGCAATGTCCGACACGTAAGCGACGCGCAGGCCCTTGGCGTCCTGACAGGCCGCGACCTCAGCGAGCGCGCTCGTCCAGGGCGGCGTGACCGAGATCGGCGACAGGCGGCTGAAACCGATGAAGGCGTCGAGCATACGCGCGGCATCCTCGGCGCTGCGTGCGAGCGGCCCATGCACCGACCCAGGATCCCAGGCGAGCGGCGCCGGATAATTGGGCGTGAGGCCCGGCGTCGGGCGAATCCCGACGATGCCACAGAAGGCGGCGGGCATACGCACCGAGCAGCCGAAGTCGGTGCCTTGCGCCAGCGGCAGCATGCCCGTCGCGACCGCGACCGCCGAGCCGCCCGACGAGCCGGCCGAGCTCAGCTTCGGATTCCACGGATTGCGCGTGGCACCGAACACCGGGTTGACCGTATTGGCGCCGGCGGCGAATTCCGGCGTGTTGGTCTTGGCCACCACGATGGCGCCGGCCGCCTTGAGGCGGCGCACAGCTTCAGCGTCCTCGGCCGGGACATGATCCTTGTAGAGCGGCGAGCCGTGGGTGGTGCGGATGCCGGCGGTGGCGGTGGTGTCCTTGATGCCGATGGGCAGGCCATGCAGCGGGCCGGTCTCTTCGCCGCGCATGACCGCGTCGCCGGCCGCGAGCGCGGCCTTGCGCGCCTCGTCGGTGGCGAGCGTGACGATGGCGTTGAGATTGGGATTGATGCGGTCGATGACCGAGAGGTGGGCGTCGAGGATTTCGACCGGCGTGATCTCTCGCGACTTGACGAGCGCGACGAGTTCCCCGGCGGACATCCGAGTCAGACTTGCGTTAGCCATTTCAGGATTTTCCTAGCAGCCATTCTTTCGTCATGGCCGCCCGGCGATGACAGTTGGAAAGCTCAAGCATGATGAAGGCAAGATTCAGATCACTTGCCGGACCAGTGCACGAACCGCCGCCCTATCAGCAGAAACAGCAGGTCGAGTCCATAGCCGAGCGCGCCGGCGGCGAATTCGGCATCGATGCGTTGCTCGTACAAATTGTCGAAGATGGTCTTGGGAGGCGCGGTGAAGATTTCGACCTTATGCTTAGACCAAGGTGTCTATCCGCGTACGCCATCAAGGGACTTGAATAGTTCGCCAGAAGCATTACTATATTTTTTTGAAGCCACTTCTTCGGTTCGCCGGAAAGGGGCTTTTTGCTTTTGTGGGGCAAAAGGGATGTCCACGAATAGAGACGGCCATATCAGGTTAACGTCGCACCCCGGCCACCGCGCGCCGGGACGGTACCCGGTGAAATGGGGAGCGGCGACGGCACGCGAGCGCGGGCCAATCGTAGGTACAGTCACATCGGCGGGCGAGCGTAACGCCATCGGTGCGCATGGCGGCTCCTACGCGCTTTATCGCGCGCTGGCGGTATCGTCGGGTGCGCTCAATCCGATTGCACGCCCCGATCTCACCAATACGGCGCCTGTCGTCGATGTCGGTCCGTTCCCGCAGTGGAGCGAGCCGGGACGCATCGTGTCGCTCGATCCTTGGGGCCATCGCGTCGCGCAGGATTTTGGCCGCGAGATCGCGGAAGGTTTGGATATCCGTCCGACCATCGCCGTCACCAAGGCACGCCTGACGATTCCTGAATTCGCCACCGGCGAATGGGGCGTGAAGGCCGACGGTGACATCGTCCGTGCGGGCGGCGATATCGCCGTCACCAAAGCTGCGATCGATCCGGTGTGGTATCTGCCGGGCATCGCCGAACGCTTCAAGGTGACCGAAGACAAGCTGCGCCGCACGCTGTTCGAGCAGACCGGAGGCATCTATCCGGAGCTCGTGACGCGGCCCGATCTCACGACGTTCCTGCCGCCGATCGGCGGCATTACCCTCTATATCTTCGGCGATCCGGCTGCGATCGCGGACCGCAAGCGCAGGCTGACGTGCCGCGTGCACGACGAGTGCAACGGCTCCGACGTGTTCGGCTCCGACATCTGCACGTGCCGGCCTTATCTCATTCACGGTATCGCCGAATGCGTGCGAGAAGCGCAGAACGGCGGCGCAGGGCTGATCGCCTATAACCGCAAGGAAGGCCGCGCGCTCGGCGAGGTGACGAAGTTCCTCGTGTACAATGCGCGCAAGCGGCAAGAGGGCGGCGACCAGGCGGCGACCTATTTCGAGCGCACCGAATGCGTGGCCGGCGTGCAGGACGCGCGCTTCCAGCAGTTGATGCCGGATGTGCTGCACTGGCTCGGCATTACGCGAATCGACCGCTTCGTCTCGATGTCGAACATGAAGTACGATGCGATCGTCGAGACCGGCATCGAGATCGGCGAGCGCGTGGCGATGCCGGCGGACCTCATCCCACCCGACGCGCAGGTCGAGATCGAGGCGAAGAAGGCGGCCGGCTACTACACGCCGGGCGAAGTGCCGACCACGGACGCGCTCAAGACGGTCGTCGGCCGCAACCTCGAAGAGTTCTGACCATTTCGACGCAGACCCATACGCTCGCGAGCGAGCGGGACGTGGCGCTATCGCTATTGTCGTCAGGCGCGGTGCGCGAACGCGCGCGTGAGATACTGGACGTGGGGCAGGCGGATGCCTTGCCGCACTTCCGCGTCGACATCGCCCAGCTTCCGCCGACAGCGGCTTTTGTCGCGGACGTGATCCGCGCCAATTATCCGGACTTGAAAGTGCCGCTGCATGCGCGCTGGCGGCACTTCGTGTTCGGCGGGCGCGATCTCTGGGCGGAGATCAGTGGCAAGGTGCAGTGGCGGGACGAGGCCGCGCGCGGGCGCGCGGCATTCGATCTCGCCATCGTCTCGGTGCTGCTCGATGCGGGGGCGGGGCCGGACTGGCGCTATCGCGATGAGGCGACAGGCCTGACGATCGGCCGCTCGGAAGGCTTGGCGCTCGCCAGCCTGCGTATGTTCGAGGCCGGGCTGTTCTCGGCGGACAAGCGCGATCCGCTGCGGGCGGATGCGAGCCGGTTTCTTGAATTGACCGGCGCGCAGTTGGCGCACGGGTTCGGCGCCGGTGCCGACAATCCGCTCACCGGATTGGAAGGGCGCGCGGCTTTGCTGGCGCGTCTGGGCAGCGCGATGTGCGACAACCCGGCGGTGTTCGCGAAAGCGGACAGCGCGCGGGCCGGCGGCCTGTTCGACCATCTCTCCGCGCGCGCCGACGGCAAGCGCCTGCCGGCGCCGGCGATCCTGGAAGCCTTGCTGCTGCATCTCGGGCCGATCTGGCAAAACCGGTTGACGCTTGGCGGCGTGCCGCTCGGCGACACCTGGCGCCATCGCGCCATCAAACGCGAGGATGCGAGCAACGGACTCATGCCGCTGCACAAGTTGTCGCAGTGGCTGACCTATTCGCTGATCGAGCCGCTGCGCGATGCGGGCATTGCGGTGAGCGATATCGACGGGCTCACGGGCCTCGCCGAATATCGCAA
>DATDMA010000266.1:0-4809 GCA_036519015.1 Pseudolabrys sp.
GGCCAGCTCATCGCACCACGCTGCGGAGAATTGCGGCCCGCGCAGACTGTCGGGCTCCTCCGCCGAAAACACTTGCGCCACCGCGCCATTCTTCCATTCCAGCCGCCGGCGCGTCGCGAACCATTCCGGCCGCTCGCGCCACGGATGCACCGCGAGCACGCCGGAGACGCCCTCCACCATCACCTCGCGCGTTTCGCGTTCGGTTTCGCCGACCAGCGCGATGCGCGCCTGCGGATCATGCGCGACCGTGCGCACCCATTCGGCGCCGGCGCGCGTCTTGCCGGCGCCGCGTCCGCCGAGGATAAGCCACGTGGTCCAGTCCTCGCCGCTGTTGGCACGCAACGGCGCGCGCTGATGCGCGAGCATGAAAGCGCGAAAATCGCCGTTGAAGGTTTCAATTTGCTGCAGCGTCATCCCGCATACCAGGTCCGCCGTGACCTCCGCCCTCACCGCCGGTTCGAGCTTCGATAAGTCGGTTAAGACGTCTTGCCAGCTCGTTTCGCAGGGCATCCACGTCGAGGGGTAAGGAGTCGTCTTTGGCGTCATGGGGTGGCATCAATTCGTCCGGCCGTGCGAATGGGGTCATCTCGCGCAGCGTGCGTGCGATTCCGGACAACGTCCGCGCGTTGTTGTCAGAGAGGCCATCGCCGGAGGTTAGAAACTTTTCAACCATTCGCCCGACGACGGTTAGCTCCTGCTCAATGACGGTCATGATGCGCTCGGCAAGCGCTGAGCACCGCTCGGGCGATATCGACTCTGCGCCTGCAGGGTTCGTGGCTTGCGGCTCGGTCGCTGTCGTGGCTACGGCGCCGCGCACCGCATGCAGGAGATCGAGTGTGCGGCTGCGCATCGGTCGCCGCCTCCAACCCCACTCGCGAACCCGGCGATGCAGCGTGTCGCGCGATATGCCCATCAGCGCCGCGATGTCCTACTGCGCGGTTTGGGTTCGCTCGTAAAGGCGTTTTCCTTCGGCGACGAGTTCCGGCGCGATGTCGATCCTGGGCCCACCCATCGAAAATGCTCCCCCAATAAAAAAAAAAGCGCCGGACAAAGCCGGCGCTTTTCAAACCCGTCTTTAAAGCGAATCACATGCGCGTTGCGATGCTCACATCATCGTGGCTCGGCGGGTTCTGGCCCGGCGCGATGCACACTCATACGAAGGCGTAGAGCACTCATACGAAGAAGTAGAGATAGACGAGAACGAACAACACCACGACGGCGACCGTGCTGAAAGCCAGCACGTAGCGCACGTTCTGCCCGGTCGTACCGGCGCGCGCCTCTTCCGTTGATTCGACGATGTGGTCGTCCTCGACCTTCGCCATGATGTCCTCTCGCGGCACAAGTTTCCTAGTAACGAACAAACGCTGGCGAGGAACGTGCGTTCCGCAACTCAAAATTAGCGTGATCGCTTCCGAGCGCCTGGGAATGCCGCGGCGCAACACGGTTTCGAGAAGAGCCGCTCAGCCGCTTGCTGCTGCATCGCAGCGCAGGCGGCGAGTGAGGCCGTCCCTCAAACCCAATTTTGGAGCATGCGGTATTTATACCTGAGCAGCGTCACGCTGTCAATACGATCCTAGGACTTTTTTATGGGTCCAGGCATTTTTTCTTGGAAATCATCTGCAGCCGCGCTGACGCATTGGTGCGATCCGGAAAGCCCAGCGTCCGAAAGGCTTAGCGCGGCGCGCCCGAATGGCAGGAGCGTGGGCCCTGCTCCCAGATCGGGTCGCCGCATTTGCTGCAGCCGCCGAGGCTTAAGCCCAGCAGCGCGAGACAGGCGAGAACGGCAAGGCGCTTCTGCATGGGCCCGAGTATAGCGCAATCCGCCCGCGGTCGCGAGGGCGGCCTTTCGTCATTCTCCCCGGGTCTTACGGGGGGATGCCGCCGAAGCTGACATGCGGGTGTGGCTTTCGGGAGAAAGCCATCGCGGTCTGTTTGCGCGGCGAAGGCTGGCTTTGACCCACAGCGACCTTTTTGAGAGGAGCAAACAATTGTTTGATCGGCGGGAGTCTCATCGGCAACTTTAAGCGGCCTTTGAAAATCCGCCGGTGAAACAACGCTATGTCCTCTAAGGACGGTGGCGGCAGGCACAACTCACGATCCATTGAGCAATTTTCAAACGCATTTCGCGAATGCGGCAGTTAAAAACAACCCTCAGCGAAGCCATCTCGCGACTATCGAGACACGCTGGTCTGCTTCGCCGTCGAAGAGACAGACCATGCGTGTCTGCAACGAGCAACGCGGCCTAAGCGCCTGGCGCTTGTTGATCTGAGGAGATGAACAATGAATTCTGCGAGAACGCTTCTTTTGCTGGCTTTGTTTTTAGGCGCGGCACCCGCCGCACTGGCGCAGAGCGCATATACAACAGGCACAATCACGGACAGCATCGCCGCCGGTTATCCGTCGCCGTACGGGCCCCCAAGCGATTTCTATAATGACGCTCCAGGATTTCGAGCCCGCAGCGCCGCGCGACATCATACCCACGCGTGGTCGACTTCAGCACGAAAGCGCTATCAGGCGTATGATATGGTGCCTTCCCGTCCTCTGCACGCCGACCCACATGTCGGCATCCACTGACCGCGCCTAACGCTGACCCTGCTCGTCCTGCCCCGTGTTTCCGCGCCGCGCGAACAGGTTGCCGATCAACGACGAAAGGATGCCCGGAAGTTCGGTCCGCCGGAACGGGATCGGACGGCATAGCCCCATCGTCACTAGGCCGAGCCGGGCCATGCGTTGCGCGGCATAGATGGACTCGGCAGCGCTCGTCGCCACCCGCTCGGCGACGGCACCGCCGATGTGCTGGGTGAGTGTCGCCCCCGCAAAGTCGACAGCCCCGAGCTTTCCGGCTTCGACCACGAGCCGCCGCAGCAGATGACCGGTGGCGAGCGCCGTCGGCCGGTGGCCGTAGCAGGCGGCGATCTCGCGCACCATGCGAACGCTGCACGCGATGAAGAACAGCGCATCGGTGATCGCGGTCGGGCTGATGGCCGTAATGCCGAAGGCGCGCGCGCCGGCCCGGCGCACGATCGCTTCGGCACGCCGGTCGAGCGGGGTCATGACCGTCTGCGACAACAGCTCGATTTGCTGTTCGGGCGAATGATGGCGCTGCACCTTGCGCTGAAAGGCCTCGATTGCGGCCTTGCTCTCGCGGTCCCTTGGGATCTCCGAAATCACCTCGCGAATTGCTTCCTGCATGTCGGCAGGCCGCATCGTCTCCCATTGTCCGGCCAGGCGCTGCTGCGTGGCTTCGACATTCTTGATGGCGAGATAGCTGCGCATCTCATGCGCAATCATCGCGCCCGCGCCGGCAATGCCGGCCACCGCCGCCGCCGTCGCCGCCCAGCCGAGCCCCGTGCTGAAATTGAATGCCGACGCGATCCAGAGATAGAGATCGATGCCGAGCCAGCCGCAGAAGGCCGCGATCAGCGCCGCCATTCCGAGCTTCATCGTCAGGCTGGTGCGCCGCCCTCGGCCCGGCACGCTGGTCAGCGCTTGCGGCTCGGCCGGCGGCGCCGGAACGATGCGCCCGGTCTGCGCGGTCGCGGTGACGCGCGGCGCCAAGGTGTCGGCGCCCACGCCGGGCTCCACGGGCGTCTCCATTACAATGACCCGCGGACGCAGCGTGTCTTCATACTCGTTGCTGTCGCTTTGGTTGTTCACCGCAACTGGTCTCCGATGAGATAGTCGAGCGCAAGGTCGAGATTGATGTGCGCGATGCCGTCGATCGGCGACACGTCGATCACCGGCGGCTCGAACACCGGGATGTTGAGGAACGGCTTGCCCCAGGCCTCCGGCCGCGGCGGACGCGCCGGCACGTTGCCGACGAAGAACTGCGACCGGGTGTTGCTGCCGATCGGCTTGCCGACAACGACCTGGACCCAGTGCCCGTCGATCTCCACGCTATCCTCCTCCGTCGAGATGACCGACGCCAGCGTCGCCACATCGATCGCGGCATTGCTGCTGGTGACGTCAAGCGACGGCAGCGCCACCATGTTGCGCAGGAGTGCGGCGAGATGGTCGCGCTGCACCTCGGGAACGTGATCGGCCTTGGTGGCGGCGAACAGCACCTTGTCGATGCGCGCACTCCGCAGCAGGCGTCCGAGGATGCCGCTATGCCCATAGCGGAAGCTCTCCAGGATCGCATCGATGGCGAGCCGCGTGTCCTCGAACACCTCGCGGCCGGCGAGCAGCGCGCCCAGCACGTCCACCAGCACCACCTGCCGCGAATAGTTGCGGAAGTGTTGCTCATAAAACGGCATGACGACGTCGGTCTTGTAGGCCTCGAAACGCCGCTCCATCAGCGCGGCCAGTGTGCCGTTGGGCGCATGCTGAACACCGTCGGGCATATCGAGCGGTGCAAACCACATGGAGGAGCTCTCGCGCGGCGAACCGGGCTCGAGGAAACGGCCGGGCTGCAGGAAGCTGAGCCCGTGCTTGTCGCGTGCCGTCTGCAAGTAATGCCGGTAAAGGTCATGCACACGCTTGGCAAAGTCCTCGCTCGCGGCCGCGTCATACGGGCGCTCGGACAAAAGGGCGAGGAAATCGCGCGCGGTCTCGGCGCGCGTCCCGCGGCGGCAGAGCTGCAAGGTGGCGCGCGACCAATCGGCGTAACTCTGCGTCATCAACGGCAGATCGAGAAGCCACTCGCCGGGATAGTCGATGATCTTGAGCCGCAAGGTCGCAACGCCGCTGCCGACCTGGCCGAGCAGGAAACCGAGCGCGCCTGAGGGAACGAAACGGATGTCGATCTCGATCTCGCTGATGTCGGTGGTGCGGGCGGGCCAGTCGGCGGGGCTGGCCGCCATGTGCTCG